>NZ_AMFQ01000104.1:0-60764 GCF_000335555.1 Acinetobacter sp. WC-743
CGAGCCTGTAAATAAAACTGTGTAAATGTCCAAATCTTAGTACCCTGTAATAGGGATAGATGGAGACATCCACAATGGATCACAGTCAATTGATGGCACTGCAAAAGAATTTGCCAAAAACCTAAAAACAGATTCTGACCTGAATGAATTCAGTAAAGCTCTAAAGAAACTTACCGTTGAAACAGCCCTAAATGCAGAACTCACGAGCATTTAGGGCATGAGCGTCACCACCTAGTGCCAAAGGCAATGCACGTAATGGCTACAGTAAGAAGCAACTACTCACGGGTGATGGTGAGTTTGAGCTGAATACCCCACGTGATCGTGATGGTACATTTGAACCACAATTGGTGAAGAAACACCAAACCAGAATCACCAGCATGGATAGCCAAATCCTATCGCTGTATGCCAAAGGCATGACCACCCGTGAAATCGTCAGTACATTCAAAGAACTATACGATGCAGATGTATCTCCTAGTTTGATTTCCAAGGTGACAGATGCGGTTAAAGAGCAAGTGATTGAGTGGCAGAATCGCCCACTCGATAACATTTACCCCATCGTGTACCTTGATTGCATTGTGGTGAAGGTCAGACAGGACAACAGCGTTATTAACAAAGCTGTCTTTCTAGCATTGGGTGTTAACCTTGAGGGTCACAAAGAACTGCTGGGTATGTGGATCGCCGAGAATGAAGGTGCCAAATTCTGGCTGTCCGTTCTAACAGAACTAAAGAATCGTGGTGTACAAGACATTCTGATTGCCTGTGTAGATGGTTTGAAAGGCTTTCCTGATGCGATTACTACCGTCTACCCACAAACACGCATTCAACTATGTATTATCCACATGGTACGCAACAGTTTGAAATATGTGAGTTGGAAGGACTATAAAGCCGTCACCAGTGACTTGAAGCGTATTTATCAAGCTGTTACTGAAGAGTCTGCCTTGCAGGCATTAGAAGTCTTTGCGAGCACATGGGATGATAAATACCCGCAGATTAGCAAATCTTGGTACGGGCACTGGCAGAACCTAAATACCTTGTTTGCTTATCCAGCAGATATTCGTAAAGCGATTTACACCACCTGAGGAGTATTGCTCCGCAAGTTTGAATCACTAAATAGTGTGATTCGGCAGGCAATCAAGAAGCGTAAGCTCTTTCCAACCGATGACTCGGTCAGAAAGGTAATCTATTTGGCAATTGAAGCTGCATCAAAAAAGTGGAATATGCCAATTCGGGATTGGCGTGCTGCTATGAGTCGGTTTATGATCGAATTTGAAGGTCGTTTAGACGCTTTCATTTAAGCGACATTTACACAGAAGTTTTTACAGGCTCGAAGACACTGATGCAAGATACAAGTGCCTTCAATTGACAGATCAAGGACATAATACTGTCAAGAAAATAAACCACTACGCAGATCAACAAGTGATGAATGCGCTAAATCACCTCCTAATTTCTGAGCAAAAAACGATTGCTCAAGGACTTAAATTCTATGCAGAAGCATTGGTAGCTTGTCATAAAGAAAAAGTTGTTAATTTAAGTCAAAATATTGAAATTATATCAGGATATCGTGCGGGCATGATTGGACGTGTTACTGAAATGCATGGCACATACTATTCAAAAAATCATAACTTTGGGTGTTCTTTTGAAGCTAAAGTTGCCGCTTCAGTTGCTGAATTTTCTCAACGTATGAATAGTGATTGTAATAATATTTGGTTTGCGATTCATAATGATCAAATCATTGGTTCAGTTGCCATAGATGGAGAAGATCTAAACAATCATGAAGCTCATTTACGTTGGTTTATTCTTGATGAGGATTATCAAGGCTATGGCGTAGGAAGAAAGCTTTTAAATGAAGCAATCGGTTTTTGTGATCATCACGCATTTTCAGCAGTTCATTTATGGACATTTAGTGGGCTTGATGCTGCTCGTAAATTGTATGAATCATTGGGATTCGAGTTAGTAAAAGAATGGACAGGAGATCAATGGGGCAAAACTGTAATAGAACAGCAGTTTACTCGAAAAAAGGGCACACAATAAAATCAATTTATGCAGGTCGCAGGCATCATATAAATTTTTTCAAGTTTGACAAGATAATATGTGCTTCAAAAAAATCCAGCAAACCCAATAAAATGGACATCTTTAAATTTTGGTTTGAGCCAGTAAATATCATTGACATACTAGATATTTTAAATTAAATTTAAATAGTTATTTTACTAAAAATAAATAACAAAAAACCTTAATCAGCGCAAAATTAAGGTAAGCCTCATAGAAATGTGAGGCTTTTTTTATAGCAAAATAATTTTAAATCTCATCATATTTTTTGCTCACGACTTGTTTTTTGGTCACAGCCTTATAGATCGCTTAAAATCGAGAACGAAAAATAAGTAGATTTTCGAGTAGTTTCAATATTGTATAGATCGCTTTAAAATGATTACACTATCCTAGACCGTATTCACCATCATTCAAATACAAATTTTAATTCAAATGCTATTAAAAAAATAAAATTACAGCTATATCATATATTTATATAAAGTATTTGTTTCAATCTAATCTAGATGATGCTCAGCCTTGAAGCGTTCTAAATTACGCAGAGCTGTTTGATAACGAGATTGTACTTGGCTGCTATTGATACGAAGATCATATAATTTCTGTTTATAGCTATCACGATCTTTATCAGAAAGGTTTTTATACTCCAATCTTTCAAGGTAATAATTCATATCATTTTGTGATTTATTAAAATCTGAATTTGCAGAAAAGTACTGACTTGCGACTTGATAATAACTCCGAAGAGATTCACGCTTTTCTATAGGACAAATTCGATAATTACCATGACCTTCTAAGGCTTCATAGAAAATGTTTTCAGGTTGACAATAAGCATTCAAACCTTTTTGGTAGCCTTTTTCATATAAATTCTGATTTGGAATGATATTTGCTTTTTGGCAAGCAGAGTAGTATTGATCTAGATGTGGGTTGGAACCAGCTGAACCATCTTTTTCACCAACATTAAACCAGTTTGCAGTTTTGCATTGCTCAATACTCATTGCCGTACAGCCTGAAAGTAAAACAGTAAAAGTAGATAAAACTACTATAAATTTCATGAAATAATTTCCTAACGACGATTGAGCAACTTTCTAAAATATTTTATCATGACAATATCTTTTATTTGCTGATAAAATTTAAAAAGTACCATTAAAGTGTATTGATTTGGTTGAATAATCATTTTTTTTGTAGAATTGGATTTAAGACCTTAAAGATTTTTAAAAATGATTCAATATATTAAAAATAACTTTCCAATTATTGTTCTGTTGATGATTGTTATTGGTGGCTTTGGCTATCCTTTTTATTTTGGAAAATGGATTGTTGCACCTAAATTGAATGAAATTGATGCGAAATGTTATGGAATTGATGTTCCAGATGATATCCAGTATGGACGATCTGAGCACTTTTGTTCGTGTATGAAAATGGTGCATAATAAAAAAGACAATGATCATATTAATTACTGTAAGAATTTAATAAATAAGGAGAATTTTAATGAGTCTAAGTGATTTTATTCATAGTCTTTAAAATAAGGATAAATGAATGAAAAATTTGAAATGAATATATGATGATTGATTTGCTCAAGAAAAATATGAAACGAATTTAATGTTTAATTTTTCATACTTATGGAACGGATCGCAGGTTGATACAAAGTAGTTATAAAAACATGTTTATGGTGAATGTAGAACAGGTTGACTGCATTCATTTAAAGTAGGAATAAAATTTTGGTGATAAATAATATGAATATTAATGAATTAGATGAAAAATATGAAGCGTTTAAGGCAAGTCAGCATTTTCCTGAAAAAGATGATCATCAGAAATTCACAAAGAAAAATAGACAGTTAAATGATCTTAAATCAATCATGGATAATATACTTTATAATACCCTGTTTCTAAAATATTTTTTTATTCTTGCGCGACCTGATGATAAGCGTTCACAGATGGCAAAAAATTATGTAATTTTAGTTGATGGGAAAGAAGTTGCTTTGAATGTAAACCAGTCTCCTCAATTTCATGACAAAGCAAATTATTTAAAATGGTTACACAATGAAATCATGAAATGAACGTTCTATCAAGAGCTACAATGAGTAAATGTATGTTGGTGTTTATTGGTTTAATAAAATGAAAAATCAAGAAGATTGCTGATTGTTAGCCCGAATAGATATAACTATATAAATCTTTTTAATATAGGGTTTTTTTGAAAAGGTTTGTAAATTTTATGTCATTAGTGTATAAAAAAAGAACAACAATAAAATGAGGGTGATCACATGATATATAAATCAATAAACATCGCTTTTTTCATATTTATGTTTGTTGTTCTTACATTGTTAGTACATCTCTTTGGAAATATTCCATCAGGGATGTGGGTTTTAAAATAGTGTAATCTAAGTAAATGGCTCATCTGAGGATGGGCTTTTTTATGGATTGTTTTTAGGGAAATGTTGATTAATTAATGATTCAATGAAAAATAGTCCAAAGTGTGACAGTTCTGTTAACAGTTTATAAATTAAATAAATTCTAACCAATTGAAAAATATTAAAATTAAAATGATTTTTGAAATCTAATGTTATAAAATTTCACATATTCTTTCACAACTAACATGTTGAAATACACAGGTTTTAATTTGATGTTATTCCTATTAGACCTTTTTTATTCAGTACGAGGAATGTCATGTTTAAGACTGCAGCATTATTAGGCACTGGGATCGCAATTGGTTGTTATTATCAGTCACATAAAAATGGCGCTGATAAAACCAAGACAAAAAATCTGACTAAGACAAGCAAAAACGACAAGAATGATGACAAGGACATTCAACCTCAGTCGTAACTATCTATTCCAGCAAGTCTCTGATTTAAGGGGCTTGTTGGGTAATAAGAAGTAATTTTATAGCGTGATTTTAAACTTTTCACAATAAATTTAAAAATTTGTTTATCTCCGTATTTTTTAATCTCAGATGTTTCAATGTGCACCTTTAATCTTTTAAGTATCGTCCATTAATTATTGAACATTTATAGTATTTAATCATTGTTTAGTATTTTTAATATTAAGTGTTGATTTAAAAGAAAATTTTAAAAATTGTCATTTAATGCCAATGTTCTTGATTGTTTTTGCCTTAAAATTTGAGCCAGAAATTACTTTGTAGTTTCAAGCTTTACCTAATAGAAGCTTTTCATATAGTTGCCCACATTATCCAATCATGTGGGCTTTTTTTAAGGCATATTTTTATGATGTTGCGAATTAGACAATTGCTTTGTATTCATGTTTTTGAATATCCTAATATAAGCTACATAAAAGAATGCCGTAAATGCGGAAAAATTAGCAATATCGATGTTAAGTGATGAAGCTACAACTTTTAAATTCAATGAAAATTTTTGTATTCTCCTAGGAAAATTGATGTTTTCTTTGCTTCTCCAAATCAGCATCGTGTTCATCGCAATCATTGCATTAATTTATTATTCAAATAAATCTTAATTTAAAATCTATGGCTGGTTAGCATATAAATAGTTAAAAATAAAATATGAAATGTATAGTATTATAAATAATGTTTATGATTTCTGTACGGAACCAGTAGTGAATTCGCAATCGCTGGTTGGATGAGCTTCAAGTCCTGTGGTAGAACTTAAACTTCTTATTTCTACTGAGATTAATCATGAAAAAAATATTATTAATTTCCTCTATTTTAACTGCTGTTTTTTTAGTTGGATGTAATGCAAAAGACAAAGAAAAAACCAATGCCTCAACAGGAGAAGCAAGTAGTCCTGTTGCTCAGGTAGACAGCAATGAGTCGAACCAAAAAACAGTGAAATATGAAACTGAAGATAAAAAGCAATTCACACTTCAAACAACTGATAATTTTGCTACAGCAACTTTGACAGATAGTGAAGGGCATAACTATTCACTTAAAGAAGTTCCAGCTGGCAGTGGTATGCGTCTAGAAGGTGAAAATGGTGTGTCAATTCATTCCAAAGGTGAGGAAGCAACAATTGAACTTGCAAAAGATCAGTCTTTTTCGGTGAAAGAAGTTAAATAAGCTTGAATATAAATCGCCCCACCTTTTGGTGGGGTTTTTTATGATACCCCATAATTTTTTTCACTTTAAATATCTTAGACGATCTAAAATCATTGCTATAAAGTTTAAATATGAAATATATATTTGATTTTAAATGAAAAATATATTTTTATTGAATTGGGTACTTCAAAAAGAGTAGATCAGGCGTACGATGCTTTTGGTTATTTTACTCACATCAATCATCATTAATGTAAAGTATCCTTTACATTTAATTTGAAATTAATTATGCTTGTGTAAAGTTTACTTTACATGAGTGCGCTATGAATAAATTTAGACACCTTTTTGAATTGGTTTTATCTATCTTGCTGTATATTGTTGTGTTGGTTTTTTCTCTAAGATATTTAAAAAATAATCAACTTGATGATTCAACACAAATGATTGTAACTTTATTGCCCGTCATTCCTTGCGTATTCGTATGTTGGAGCGTGATTAGACAGTTATCGCAATTAGATGAAATGCAACATCGAATTCAACTACAAGCTTTTGCAATCGCCTTTGTTGGTACTGCGCTCATCACATTTAGCTATGGCTTTTTAGAAAATATTGGATTTCCTTTACTATCGATGTTTTTTGTTTGGCCATTAATGGCAACATTGTGGGGAATGGGGATCGCAATTGGAAGTTGGCGTTATCGATGAAAAATATTTTATCTGAATTAAGAATGAAGCAAGGTTGGTCGCAACAACAAATTGCGGAATTACTTGGTGTTTCACGTCAAACTATCAATGCTATCGAAAAAGAGCGTTATGATCCAAGTCTCCCTTTAGCCTTTAAAATAGCAAGACTCTTTGGTTTATCTATAGAAGCTATTTTTCAGGATGAAGAAACAATAAAAAATGAACGCTAAGCAAAGATAAGTAAGTGTTTGATAAACAAAGAGGAAAATATCCAAAACTGGCAAATTAGATAATAAAATAAGGGGGTGTGAGTATAAGGTGGTATTGGATTGCTCTAAGATTGTTGCTATTTAGAGATTTATCTTTGTTGGTAACTTTATTGACCAATGCAATATGTAGTGTAGAAGCATTTAGCATGACCAATTTTCCAGCTAAAATTATGCATATTGAGGCTGGATATTTTCCTGATTATATAAAGCTGAGCATTTGAAAACAACATTTGGATAAGGTCAGCAATCATCAGGATGAGTTAAGTCTATCTCCTAACCAATTCTCTTGTTTTCTTTACGTCGTGGTTATGTTCTCAGATCTAGGTATATTACGACGATGTATATTGGGCTTGCGTAACAGTGCATAAGTGTTGTTTATGTTTATATTTAAAATAGCGATACAGTACGGGGTTGTGCCACATCTACTTTTATTAAGATAAATCGCAATAAGAATATATTTTTAGTATGTGTGAGTTTAGTTAGATCACATTTTTGTTGGATAGTGGGATGATATATTTTTGATCATTTTAAATTTTGCATGAGTTTAATGTCAATCTGCATTTATCTAACAGGTTAGCTTTTATATTATATCAAGCACATGATTTTTCAATTTAATTATAAATTTCACCATATCTTGTATTTATCTGCATCAAATAAATAGTTATATTGTGATCGTTATCACAACCATAATATGTTGTTGGCGATTGATTTAGAAGCATCCTACACTTAGATCAGTCATAAACAAGCCAGTATAATAATAAAGGTTAAAATAAATAGGCAAACGATACCAGTTATATAAGAGATCGTTCTCCAAGGCTGTATTCCTACTAAATAGGTTATTGTATGAGCAATACGTGCAATGGTAAAAACACTAAACGTCCATGCTATCAATGTTGTGTTCAAATTCAAGGCGATACAAATGCCACCAAGTACCCAAAACACAGGAATATTTTCTAAATCGTTAGCCCAGGCTTGACTTGCTCTCACCACTTGCGGAAGTTCTTCGGGATGTGCATTCATGTTTAGGTATTGTGCATCTTCTTTATTTTTAAAAGCCTTATTTTTAATACGGAAATAACCTTGATAACATGATATCGCAAACATTTTAATGAAAAGTGCTGTAATACATAAAGCATATATGTGGAGCAAGTTATACATAAAACATCTACCCAAGTATGCTGCAAAGAAAATAATAAACACATAAGTTTTTATATTTAAATTATTTTTTGTCAATATTTTTATAAGAAAAATTAAATTTATTTTCCAAATCATCTTTATTTATATGAATCGTGTCGATTCACATGTGAATTTTAAAGTAAATCAGAAATGACTTCTGAAAAGAAATATTGTCTTTTTTTTAATTAGACTAAAAAAAATCACATATTATTATCATAAAATAATATTTTATTATAATTTTATGATACTTTTAAACATGAGCCAGACTCCTCAGATGGTTCATACGGTTTTTACTTAATAAAAGGTATATATAAATGGCTAAAATTGACTTAACACCATTAGCAGATATTGACGGATTTACAGCTTCAGCACTTGTTGATTGTACAAGTGGTCTTTCATTGGCAGCACAAGGAACAGGCATTGATTTGGAGCTTGCAGCTGCGGGGAATACTGAGGTTTTACGTGCGAAAATGAAAACTGCTGATGCGTTGAACTTGAAAGATACTATTGATGATATTTTGATTACTTTAGGTAAACAGTATCATTTACTTAGACCGCTAGAGAAAAACAGTGATTTATTTTTATATTTAGTATTGGATCGTCAAAAATCTAATTTAGCAATGGCTAGACACGAACTTAGAATTTTTGAAAAAGAATTAGATTTCTCTTAAAAATAGAGACTTGGCTATTACTTCGCGTTGTTGTGATAGCCTTTTGTGTGAATTTTAGCTTTAAAATTAAAATATTTGATAATATTCACAAAAAATTATGATCGATTTATCATTTAAATATTAAAATTATTAAAATAAAGTGTTATAAATCATATGTATATGTCTTATCTTGTAAGGTTGGCGAGATAAAAAATTATCATTGAAAATCTTCTAAATATTATTACAATTCTATTTCTAAGAAATTTAAGGAAATGGGGTATGGAAAATAAAACGGCAAGGTTAACAATTTTAATCGATCCAAATAAAAAAGAAGCATTTGAAGAATTATGTAACCGTCAAGACTTAAAACCTTCTCAAGTTGTTCGCCAATTAATTCGTGAATATTTAGAAAAACATGGGGTTGAATATGCCACTAAATCCTCTGTTGTAAAAAAATAATAAATCGTATGTTTTATGAGACGGTCGATGATGATTGAGCAGTACAGTCTTGTTGACAGATCTGCTTAATTTTTATTGAGTTATAAAAAGATGAAAATTCAGAATAATGAGAACTTATATAATATTGATAATTTTTGTGATGTTGATTGTATTTGGCGCAGTCGGATTAATACTTAAAGGAGAGTTTCCTTTATCACAAATGGGGCATATTGAATCTGAATGTTTGGGTGTAAATATTCCTGAAAAAATAAAATATACTCAGTCTAGAGCGTATTGTCAGTGTTTCAAGCACCAATTAAATTTTCGTAATGCAAAAGACTCAGAACATAATTGCACTATAAATGTAGCTGTACGATAACTTTAGGTAATATTGGTAAAATGTAAAGAAGTTCAAAGACAATGAATATAGTACATTATCGCCATAACTCAAATTTTCATCCGATAAAGAAAACATACTAAGTGATAATTGATCGTGTAAATTTCTGATCATTTATATTCAAACCGCATAATTTTTCATACAAATGATTTATTTTCAACAAATTTTATACTTTTTATCTGAATTTTTAATTCGGAAAAATGATCATTTTAAAGCACTTTCAAAGTTTAATTTCATTTTAGTGCTTAGCAGCTATTATTCTTTAAAGATTGAAAAATTGATCATCAATTTTTAGGCTTAACTATTATCTGCTGTTTTTAAAATAATTCAATTTTAAAATCGCTGTAATTAGGTTGAATAATGTTACTGCTTCTTGCAGATGGTCAAAGTTCTGCCTATATTATAACTACAGTAGATCGATAAGATGCTACGAAGTAGTTGGACAGATCAATGACGGCTTATTGAATTTGTGACTCCAGTTCAAATAAAAAATAAGCACTAGCTTTCCAACATCAAAAAGCTCACAGAAATGTGAGCTTTTTCATTTTGAAATCTGATGAAATAATTAAGATAGGCAGAATTTACATAAAATATTCAAAGTAATCGATTGTTTTATAAATGAAAAATGTTCATAAGTTGCAATGCTTTAACATTGCCATAAAATCTAACAACTTCACAAGAAATTTTATTCAATGTCATGCTATAAGAAAAACAGTATATAAAAAAGAGGATAGGAAAATGTCTGAAATGATTACAGTCAAGGTGAAGGATCAATATAGCAACGAATTAAATGCAATGGCATGGTTAAACAAATTGCAAGAGCATGAAGATGCTGAAAATTTATCCTTGTTCCAAAAGATCGATCATATTGTGGTAGATGGCGAAAAGATATTGCCGAGTATTGAATTACTGTTCGAGAGTAAAGAAAGTGATAGTATTTATCGCATCATTGAACAGGTAAGTTAATTTTTAACTAGACCAAAGATGTGACAATTAAAAAAATGTGTTGGATGCATTTATCCAACACATTTATTATAGCTAAGCATTAAAAGGTCTAAAGCTGAACAGCAACAACCAAGTTTCTGCTAAAAAAATCAAGCGGTTTTAAAATGATCAAGAACAACAGCAACTAAATGATAAAGGGCTAAGCGGTCTCGATTGGCTTGAATAACAGCGCGCTTTTCAATTCTTAAATCACCTTTGAGTGATCCAGATTGATAACTTTGTACCAACACATGTTGTGAGGACATTGGATCATCTTTGATTCGTAAATCTCTTTTATGCTTAATATTAGAAACAGCCGTCAAACACTGTTCAAAAGTTGAATGAAAATTTGAAAGTGCTAATGCTGTTTGATTGGTGGATTTGGTAATATAAGTAGTCATAATTGTGTAATTATTTGAACAAGTTAACTGAATATTTATTGTACAACTTGATGTGAAAATAGACAATTTGATTTTGTAAAAAAATATAATAAGACATATGGGTTTAAAGCTAATTCATAATTAATATCAATGAGATATGCTGGTGATGTTAGGCGATATATGACATTTGATTTTAGACGTGGAATTGTTGTATTTCTAAACCATAATGTTGAAATTCAATGTGTAAGTGTTGAAGGAATTCTGTGAGCAAAGCAGATTTTAATTCTAAATTCAGCTTTTGTTCCGATAAATAATGATCATCTTCAAGGGCGATGATCTGCCAAATCTGATTATTATCCATCTTTTAAAAAATATTAATCTGTTTAGATTAAAAAACTTAGAATGACGTTAAAACACTTAATTGTGTCATTCTAAGGGGGGTTAAATCTAAATGCTAAGTCTCACGCTTGTAACATGCTTAAATTATGATGATTGTAGGTGTTGTAAAGAATAATTAATTTGTTGCATGGTTTGATTTAGCTCAACTGGTGAAATTCTGGACTCTTGTAATGCGGTAATCCATTGCATTTGGCAAAATTTAATATCACGGATAGATTTTGCCTGCTGGATCTGTATCACCAATTGTTTAGTCATGAGTCCACAATGAGTTTGTAATAGATGTGCCATTTTTTGTTTGATCTCATCAAAACTGATATGGACATGTTCGAGTTTATTTTCCTTCTGTGCTGGTGTTTCTAGTTGTGGTTTTAGATCATGGGGTGGCTCATTGGTGTGGAGATTGTCGGGTGAGGATACTTCTGTTAATTTTTCACTGATGCTAATTGAGGAAATGAGATCTTCTTTTGAAGATTGACTTTTTGTTGTTTGAGCCAAAGTTGGTTGTTGGTTTGTGTCTAATGCAATTGAAGTTGTCACTGCTGATAGGGCGGTATAATTTTTTTTATCCGCAGATGGTGCATTATCCTGAAAAATCAAACCAAGTTCTTCTAATTGTTGAATCAGTTCAGGAGTCGCCAAGCGTTGTTTGAGGGCACTATTTAAAATTTTAAAATCATCAGTACCGATCAGGAGTAATAACTGTCTTTGACGCGCATTCAGTTGAAATGACCGCTGTTTTAATGCCTGAATTCCCAAGTCAGTTTTAAAATATTGATCCATGAGTCAAGTTATTCCCCCAATAAATTGACCCAAGGATAAAGAATGAAAATTACACTAATATGACTTTCTTGTTACAAATCACAAGGTTAAAGTGTGATAAGGTTTGCATTTTCTAAGGCCTTACGTAAATAAGGGTCTAGGTCTTCCTGGCGTAATAACCATTGCACATAGTCTGAGGGTAATTCTGAAATTGCAGTACCGCGGTGTTTACCAAAGTTGATCGTTCTTGGTATACGTGCATCTTCAGAGGCTTCATAAAGTTCTTCTAAAGTCTGAATCTTTAAATGATGAATAATGTGCATTAAAATATTGGCTGTTAAAATAATATCTGCATCTGCGCGATGCGCACTTTTCAGCATTTCACGTGCTTTTTCACTGCCTTTACTGATCATATAAATCAGCGCAGAAATATTATGGGCTTCAGCATCTGGCCAAACTAAACGAGCCAGTGCCAGCGTACAAATAGCTTTGATTTTTGAAGTATCCACACCGCATTGTTCAATGGCACGAATATCATAATCAATATTATGACCAATGATATATGTGGTTTCTTTAGGAAGCTCGAAGTCCGAAAAGTTAGGTTGTCCTGCAATGTCCGCTTCTAAAATATGGTGAACTGCCATAGAGGCAAAAGAGATTTTTTCATTGCCAATGCTATAAAGCTGATCAAATATTTGCTTGCGATCTAAACTGAGTTTTCCTGCTTCAATCTGAATAGGTGCATAAGCAATTTCAATAGGTAGACCATTGAGTGTATGTGTTTCTGTATCTAAAATAATGGCTTGCATCTTTTGTTCCTTCACCAATTTGAACAGGAGCTTTTGAGTACCCTAGCTTTTTTAAGCATTGAATACAATTTAAAGTTATTTGAAAGTCAGTTTTGATTTGTTTTTGTTTAACTCTCAAGCAGTTCTGTCCTTGTATGGTGGTTGCATGATTAAAATATAAATTATATCTAGTTGATACTGGCTATCATCATTTATTTAATAATTTATAAGAATATCTTAAAGTTTGGGCGTGCTGGTATTTTTTTATTGTTGAGGTTGTAAATTCTACTGAATACAGTGAATCTCACCTCATTTTTTAGTTTAAAACCAACTTAATCTACTTTTTTTAAATATTTTCTAATAAATATCAAAATAATGGCTATCGAATATCGCTTGCAAATTTATTTTAATAAGATAATTATAGTGTAGATTATCTTAATTATTGGATTTAAGGTAATTTAAAAAGAATACCCCGCCAAAAGCTAGGTAATTGAATGATCAGTGCGGATAAATTGGAATGATTCACACTGAAGTATTAAAACAAGATAGGCAACAAGGATGAAAAAAATGAAAAGAAATACGCTTTGGATATTATTAGCAAGTTCAGTTGTATTTTTAACAGCATGTGGAGGAGATGACAATAATGATGGAGGTCCATCTACCACATCAAATGTAGACATCAATAATATTCAAAACCCTGTGGTGGGAACACCTGCTGCATATAAATATATTAAAGAAGATGCACCACCGAATGCCGCAGACAGTGTAATGATGACTTATAAAATGAAAGGCATCAAAGGAACTGAAACATTGGCTACCAGCTTAGTTTTTACCCCAAAAACAGCACCGCCTGCAGGGGGATGGCCAATCGTAGTATGGGCACATGGTACAACGGGTGTCGCAGATAGTTGTGCACCGAGTGTTAACAAATTGACGATACCAGGTTTGTTTGGTCCAGGTGATCCAACGATTAAAAACATGATCGATAGCTTTCTTAAAGAAGGTTATGTTGTTGTTGCACCTGACTATGAAGGTTTGGGAGAGCCTGGTGATAAAGAACTCCATCCTTTTCTAAATGTCAAAAGTGAGGCTTATTCAATTACGGATGCAGTGGTAGCAACCAAAAGTTGGTTACGTGATAAGGTTTCTAATAAATGGGCAGTAGTGGGGCATTCACAAGGCGGGCAAGCGGCATTGGGTGCTGCTCAATATGCAGCACGCGCCAATATGGACTACAAAGGGGCAGTGGCGGTTGCTCCTGCGTCTAATTTAAAAATGATTGATAGTTTAATTCAATTTAAGTTAGAAGGATTACCTGATAAACCATTGGATGAAAATGGAAATGTGAATCCTGAATTTCAACGTAAGGTCCTTGGTTATGTTGCTACGGATGGGTTTACCGCATTGATTGCTGCGAGTATTAAAACTACTTATGGGATGGATGGTGTATATAGTAAGGTCTTTAAGTCACCCACCGATAAAATTGCAGAACAAGCTGAGTCTTTATGTGTGCTTGAGTTAGGTTTTGAATTTGCGCGAGGAATAGGGGAATATGCTGAAGCAAATAATGGTAGTATAAAAGATTATCCACGAAGAGCTAAGGGCTATATGGATGATCCGATCGTCAAACAATTTTTGGAGATAGATTCACAGCCTCTTCAAGTCTTGGTTAAAACACCAATCATTATTTATCAAGGTGGTGCAGATACATTGGTGTTGCCTCAGGCAACAGACGCATTAGTGGCGCAAGCACGAGCATTAACCACAAAAATTGATTATCGAACCGATCCAAAATGGGACCATGGTACCGCTTATAGTGTAAATGCTAAAAACGGAAACTTATTGGCGGATATTAAAACACTGCTATCAAACTAATCCTTGAATATTGATCATTATTGTTTTTAAATTTTGCCACTGTTCAATCAAACAGTGGCAATTTATGAATAACTCAACTTGCTTTATCCATTCAATGCAACATGATGAGTATCTTCATTCATCAATAACGTTGTTAGCATCCTCTTTTGTCTAATATATGCAAAGACAGGGGGAAATCCTCAGGTTTTTTAGCAATCACTTTTATAGTTTTCAATTTGTGAAATAGTTAGTTTGTGAAAAGATTGAGTCAATCTATCTCTCATTGTCCTGTAGTCAAATTTTTTTAAATATTTAAATCAATAGGGTATGCATTCAACATTTCTTGAGTATTCATACCAGTGATTTTTTATTTTAATCACTCATGTCGAATCAACTTTATGTTTTTTTACAAATTTTATAAATTTTTTGTAATTCATTTATTCTGCACTTTTACATCAAGGATGGTCTTGCTATCGTGAGGTGACATGGATGTTGCCATGTTGAGTGAGGTTATATGCGAATATGAGCAAAAAAACAAAGCACTACCTTTTTTGCATCGCAAGAATACGGTTAAACAAAAAATGGGTTAGGCAAAGTGAAGCATCATCTACGTAAATCTATTTAGGCTTTAGATGTACAGCAAACAGTTTGGTCAGGGAAGCTTCATATCATTCAAAACGATCTTTATTGCATTGATTTTATGGATCAAGAGAAATTAACTTTTGCGGCATGCATTTTTCAACAGATTGGCGATATGCTGTTGAATCTTATTCTGTGAAAAAGCCAGCGTCGTTAAAATAAGATTGAAATTTTAAACGAATCTTTAAGCTACTTTGATATTAATTTTATAAACAATAAATAGCCATTTCTTGGCAGTTTAGATTTCTATATATTGTTCAATATGTTAACAATAAACATGATACCTTGTGTGGTGTGATGCCATTATTGGTGATTTATTCAGTTGATTCATCCTTTAAAAATAATGTCCAAAAGACTTGCCTAACATATGTTTTTGACGTATTCATGAAATACTTATGCGTAATAAGTGATATAAAATATTTAAAAAATTGTGTTTAAGGATAAATCACATGAAAAAGAATTTACTGACAGTTTTAATTATAAGTTCTGGGATCGCTTTAACAGCATGTAATAACGGTGGTGGAGGGAGTTCATCTGGAGCTTCTCCAGATAATACAGATGTCAACACGATTGCCAATCCTGTTGTGGGAACACCAAGCGCATACACTGCAACTGACTTCTCCACTGTGGCAACGGATAGTGTGGTGATGACCTATAAAATGAAAGGTATTAATGGTACCGAAGTACAAGCAACCTCATTGGTCTTTACACCAAAAACCGTGGCACCAGCGGGCGGTTGGCCAATTGTGGTTTGGGCACATGGTACAACAGGGGTTGCAGATCAGTGCGCACCAAGTCGTAATGTGATGAATGACTACATTAAAGGCATGATTTCTAAGTTTCTTACAGCAGGCTATGTGGTGGTCGCACCTGATTACGAAGGTTTGGGAGAGCCTGGTGGTAAAGAATTACACCCATTCTTAAATTTAAAAAGTGAAGCTTATTCGATTACTGATGCTGTGGTGGCAACACGGAGTTGGCTAGGGAGCAGAGCGTCGAATAAATGGGTAACTGTGGGTCACTCTCAGGGTGGTCAAGCAGCATTAGGCGCTGCGCAATATGCGGCGCGTGCAAACCTAGACTATAAAGGCACCGTCGCTGTTGCACCAGCTTCACAATTGAAATTAATTTTAAGTGCCGGAAACCTTTCAGTTGAAAATGCAACACCAACTCAGCAGATACCTGTTTATGCATCTTTAGATACCTTTACCGCATTGATTGCTACGGGCTTACGCAATACAAATCCTACTTTAGACTATAGCCAAGTATTTAAAGTACCGACGGATGCGATTGCGAAGAATGCTGAGTCTGCTTGTTATGATGTTTTAGGATTGCAATTTGCTGGGGCAATGAAACAATACGCTGGAATCAATGGAACATTGAAGAATTATCCAAGAACAACCGATACATTTACAACTTTACCTGTTGTACAAAAATTTTTAGATGTGGATTCGCAACCGTTACAAGTCCAAGTCAAAACACCAGTTGTGATTTATCAGGGTGGGGCGGATACCACAGTCCCTAAAATCGCCACAGATACTTTATACGGAACAGCTAAAGCTTTTGGTACACAGGTGAGTTATATGACCAATCCTACTTGGGATCATAGTACAGCCTATGCTTTAAATATTGATAATATTGTTGCTGATGTCAAAGCTATGTTTGCAGCGAAATAAGTGTTTGAAACACCTATCGCCAAAAAATGACTGATGTTTAAGATATCAGTCATTTTTATTTAAAACAGAGCAAACTTCATTCTGTTTAATTACAAACTTCATGCTACAATACGCGCAATCTTAGCACGGCTTAAAAGCCCTAATTCATAGGACCTCGCTAATGTTCGCCAATATCTCTATTTCTGAATTTGATCCAGAAATCGCTCAAGCAATTTCTCAAGAAGATGCCCGTCAAGAAGCACACATTGAGTTGATTGCATCTGAAAACTATTGCTCACCTGCAGTAATGGAAGCACAAGGATCAAAACTCACTAACAAATATGCCGAAGGTTATCCTGGTAAACGCTATTATGGCGGTTGTGAATATGTAGACGTGATCGAACAATTGGCGATCGATCGTGCTAAAGCATTATTTGGTGCTGACTATGCTAACGTACAACCTCATGCCGGTTCTCAAGCAAACTCAGCAGTCTATCTTGCACTTTTAAATCCAGGCGATACTGTTTTAGGAATGAGCTTAGCGCATGGCGGTCACTTGACCCACGGTGCAAAAGTAAGCTTCTCAGGTAAAACTTATAATGCAGTGCAATATGGTTTAAACCCTGAAACTGGTGAAATTGACTACGAAGAAGTTGAACGTTTGGCTGTAGAACACAAGCCTCGTATGATCGTTGCTGGTTTCTCTGCGTATAGCCAAATCGTTGATTGGCAACGTTTCCGTGATATCGCGGATAAAGTTGGTGCATATTTATTTGTTGATATGGCTCACGTTGCTGGTTTAGTGGCTGCTGGTGTATATCCAAGCCCAGTACAAATTGCGGATGTAACAACGACGACTACGCATAAAACTTTACGTGGTCCACGTTCTGGTTTGATCCTTGCTAAAGCAAATGAAGAGATTGAGAAAAAACTTCAATCAGCTGTATTCCCAGGTAACCAAGGTGGTCCTTTGGTTCATGCTGTTGCGGCAAAAGCAATTTGCTTTAAAGAAGCAATGACATCTGAATATAAAGAATATCAAAAACAAGTGGTTGTTAATGCTAAAGCGATGGCTGAAGTGTTGATTTCACGTGGTTATGATGTTGTTTCTGGTGGTACAGAAAACCATTTATTCTTGTTATCGTTGATTAAACAAGATGTGACAGGTAAAGATGCTGACGCATGGTTAGGCGCAGCGCATATTACAGTGAATAAAAATGCTGTACCAAATGATCCACGTTCTCCATTTGTTACTTCAGGTATCCGTATAGGTACACCTGCAGTAACCACTCGTGGTTTTGGTGAAGCGGAAGTGCGTGATTTGGCAGGTTGGATTGCTGATATCCTAGACGCTAAAGGTGATGAAGCGGTAATCAAAGCAGTACAAGCTAAAGTTGAAGCGGTATGTGCTAAATTCCCAGTTTATGCAAAATAAGCATTGACTTGAGAAAGCCTCCTCTCAAGGAGGCTTTTTTTATGGTTGAATAAAAAGCAGTAATATACGACTAAATATCTGTTATAAAAGAAATCGGTGATGAAAAGCTATGGATTTCAGTTTATATCTTGCTTTGTCAATTTAGTTGGCAAGCGAATTGATGTATAACTGTAAGATCGGCTTTATCAATACGCTTGTGGTAATGCAATAGTGCAAAGGAATTCGGTACATGACTAAACCCAATATTATTATTTCAGAACAGGATTTGCATCGTTTGGAAACGATGTTAGAACATCAGTCAAAGTTGACGATCACCATGCAGCATTTAGAAGAAGAGTTGGCACGTGCAGAAGTGGTTGCACCTGATGCCATTCCAGAAAATGTTGTGACCATGAATGCAAAGGTACTGATCACGATTGCACCATCAACAGAAGCAACTGAAATTACACTGGTTTATCCACATGATTTCCGTGGTGATAAAGGGCAGGTCAATGTCATTGCTCCTGTTGGCGCCGCTATTTTAGGTTTGGCTGAAGGGCAAGAAATCGAGTGGCCGCAACCCGATGGACACTTAATGAAAGTTAAAATTGAAAAAGTATTGTATCAGCCTGAACGTGAGGGTGACTATCTTTAGTCTTTGCTGAATGAGCATGTTGCAAATCAAAGCCCAGTGATGACTGGGCTTCATTATTTATGGTAGAGAAGAGAATATTAAAAACCAGAGGTTCTACCTTTACTTGGGTATTTAAACTGGTGTTGTACATCCAACTTATAACTTTGCTTTGGATTTAAATCCACTTGCCATAAGTTGATATTCGGTTGTCCATTCCATTGGGTCGCCGTTGGGGGAATGCTATAAGTTGAGTGAGTGGTCAGTTTTCCATTTTGACTTTGTGGCTCAGATTCAAAAATAGTCACTTGAATTGGATAGTTATGTAAGTTTTGCACAGAATATTGCTGTTTCTGTGTAGTTTCTGACTGTGTCCCTTTGACAGGGTTTTTCTTGTCTGACAAGTCAGTGACTTTGATTTGGATTTGATCATCGGTTCCAAAACTCATTTGTAAGTTTTCATCTACACTGTTGTTCCAAGCTCTTTGCCCGATATAGTCGCCGTCACGATAGAGTTTCACTGTACCTGAAGGCCAATTCTGATCCAGTTTTGCAATCTCAGCATTAATCGTTGCCTGGGTACTATTTTTAGGGATTGCCCATACGGAAAGCTTTGCTGCATATTGTTCTGTGCTTAAAGGTAAGAATATTTGCTGTTGGCTACTTGGAATAGAGGCTTTGGTTTCTGATCGAAATTCAGTACTAAAGTTTAGATCGGCTGCTTGGAATTGTGGAAACTGGGGCGCTTTTTTGGCACTTTTTTCTTTTCGGTCATAGCTCATTTCAGCCATTGGTGCAGGAGCAATAGCATAAATAGGGCGTACAACAGGTTCTGGCTCAAAATAATTTACCCACCATTGTTGTGGTTGAACTTGTTGAACATAGTTTTGCGGTGTCGCCGTAGACAGTGCTAGCTTTACATTATTCCAGTCTTCACCTGTTTTTTGAGCAATCATTGCCATACGTGTGAGCTTAATTTGCTTTGTCTGGGTATCCAATTCAGCTTTATAAATCGGTTGCCAACGTGCATAAGGCACCATATAACTGATTTTAATTTCCCCCCGTTGTGGTGCATTGACATAAAATTTAAGGGTTCTTTGATTAAATTCACTGTCACCAATGGCGCTTAAATCTTGTTCCAACTCATCTAAACGTTGCTCAAGCTTTTCTTTTTCGATCTTGGCTTGATCAATGGCGATAAACGCTTCATAAGCTTGCTTACGAACTTTAGGTGCAGAACCTTCGGTCACATTGCCCAAGAATTTATTCTGAAGCTCAGCAGCTTGAATAATTGAATTTTGTTCTGAAATTTTCTTTTTAATCGCGTCGATATGGTCGCGTAACTGTGAAGATTCATTGCCAGCAGGCTTATCTAATGCACTGTCAGTGTGAGAAACTGCATTCACTTCGATATTACTACTTTGATATTGCAGTTGGTCGATATTGAAATTGGCAGCCAGTCCACTCAAGCTCACCAACTGTTCCCCAGCTTGCACAGGAATTGTTCGTTCGATTTTTGCCAATGTTGGGTATAGGGTGACTTGTTGGATTGGAGAACTGGATAAGTTGAGTGCAAAGCTATAAGTCGAAGGCAGACACAGTAAGCTAAATTTTAGCGCAGTTTTTATATTCATTTATGCTTGTCCTGAAATCATTACAATTGATTTTAATTTATAAAATGTAGCAGAAATCAAGATAAATCAAAACGAAAATAGTTAAGTCGTACTAAAAAAGCCAAATGTTTGTGATGCTTTATCACTGATCAAGAGATTTATTGAAAATTAAGTTCTTTTCGAGTGGATTTAATTTTGATTGATTTTTCAACTAATTCTGAACATTTTAAAGATCAGCTCAAACAAAGTTAAAAATTTCAGTTAAACTGAGGCATCCAAAATATGGAAGGGGTGAACATTGAAACAATCATGCGCAATACGGGATCATAAATTTCCTCCTGAATTAAAAACATGGTTGTTTGCACAAGGTTCCCTGACCCAGCAATTGACAGATGCGGCAGGTGGTATTTTCAAAGTCCAGCTTATCCAAGAGCACTATCAAAGAATGACATTGTTAGACAGTCAATGGATGTCAATGCCTCACCAACATACCTCATGGGTGCGAGAAAGCTATTTATATGGTTGTGATGCACAACCTTGGGTTAAAGCAAAAAGTATCTTTCCTATTTTAAGTATTCACAGCAAAGCACGTTTGTTTAAACACATCCGAACCAAACCAATTGGAAAGTTTTTGTTCCAAAGAACCAATCCTTTATGTGAAAGACGTGTTTTAAAATTAGCAGAAGGTTGGACACGCCAAAGTTGTTATACTTGGCATGGTTGTAAATTTATAGTTCAAGAAACTTTTTTACCTGCTTTTGAACAATTTTTACAACAACAGCATATTTCAAAATAGTGTACTGAAGGACTGTCATGGCAATAGCGCAACAAACCACATGGAAACAACGGTTAGAAGCATATTATTATCTATGTCGTTTTGATAAACCTATTGGAACAGAGTTGGTATTTTGGCCAACCATGTGGGCATTATGGATTGCTGCGGAAGGAATCCCGGATATTGTTACTTTGATTGCGATGGTCTTAGGGACAATTTTTATGCGTGCGGCAGGTTGTGCAATCAATGACTTTGCAGATCGTAAAGTCGATGCCCACGTTGAACGCACTAAAAACCGTCCTCTTGCAACGGGTGTAATTTCGGCAAAAGAAGCAGTTTGGGTTTTTATCGGGTTGGTGGCTGCAAGCGCCTGCACTTTATTTTTTTTACCGATTGCAACATTTTATTGTGCGTTAGCAGGTTTGCTTCTGGCATTTATTTATCCATTCATGAAGCGTTATACCCATTTACCCCAAGTGGTGTTGGGAATGGCATTTTCATGGGGAATTCCCATGTCTTTTACTGCAATGGGCAAACCTTTAGGTTGGACATGTTGGTTACTCTATTTTGGCAATCTCGCTTGGACTGTTGCTTATGACACGCAGTACGCCATTACAGATCGAGAATATGATTTAAAAATTGGGGTGAAATCTACAGCTATCCTGTTTGGTCGCTATGATATAGAAATTATTTCATTATTGCAGTTGAGCAGTGTGGTGTTGATTGGTGCAGCCCTGTATTTGGAAAATATTCTGATCCCAATAGGACTGATTGCATTGTTATTGGTTTCAGGCGACTTTATTTATCAGTGGAGTAAAACCAAAGATCGTGATCCACAAAGATGTTTCTGGGCATTTAGGCACAATCGTTGGGTTGGACTGATTATTTTTGCAGGTATTTTTATTGCACTCATTTGATTTGGTTAAAGCTGATTGAGTTTGATTTAAAGTGTGATAAATCACATAAATTAAAATTAATTATTTGTATTTCTATATTATTTTACTCTTTGGTTAAAAGCATTCTAGCAAGATGCTTTTTTTTATGTTTAATTAGAGGGGAACACGGAGCTGTTCAAAAAAGAAAAATTTGAGGAAAGGGTAATGAAAGTATTATTTAAACGGACACTATTGGCTATTACTTGTGGTTCAGCATTATTTTTAAGCGCATGTAATGATGATGACAACTGGGATAATTGGAATAGTAATAAAAGTTATATATCTGAAAGTTCATATTATTTAGACAGTATGAGTGAAGCATCCTCAGTCAAAGTCATGACCTATAATATGCCGAATGTTTTAGGGGAAACTAAAAAAGCCACAGCCATGGTTTTTGTGCCTAAAACAACAAGACCTGCGGAAGGTTGGAAAGTCGTGGTTTGGGAACATGGGACGGTAGGTGTAGGTGATAGCTGTGCGCCGAGTAAGAATGGCTTTAACCCACGTTTTAAAGCTATGGCACAAAGCTTATTAAAAGAAGGCTATGTGGTGGTTGCACCTGACTATGAGGGCTTAGGAACACCAGGTATGCACCCATATTTGAATTTAAAGAGCGAAGCAAATTCAGCGATTTATGCGGTAAAAGCCTATAAAGATCATTATGGTAGTCAGATCAATGGTCAATGGATGTCCGTAGGGCAGTCTCAAGGTGGTCATGCTTCTTTAGGTACAGCAGAACTTTCCAACAATGATGCCAATTATAGAGGTGCAGTAGCAGGTGCACCTGCTTCAAGTTTAGGCTATATCATTTCTGTCGTTGCACCACAAGCAATTCGAGATATCCTTCAAAAAGAACAAGCTGGAACAGCCCCATTAGGTACCGCTGTTGAAGTGTATGCAGAATTATTAGCCTATGCTGCTTATACCACAGTTGGGGTAACTGCTTATGAACCTAAGTTTAATTATCGAGAAGTTTTCAAAGACCGTTCAAAAAATATTGCAGAATTTGCGGAAGGTTCAACGGGCGAAAATGGCTTATGTCTAGATGAATTGCATAATAAATTTGCCGATGACATCCGTGATTATATTGTCAAGAATGGCGGAAAAACTGTTTTAGACTATCCTGGATTAGTCGATAATTTCCAAGATAATCCAACAGTGAAAAAGTTCCTTAGTGATAATCAACCTGCAACCAAGAAAATCAATACACCAGTGATGATTATTCAGGGTACTGCTGATATGGCAGTTCCTTATCCAGTGACAGATGGATTGCAACAACGTTTAAAAGCTTTGGGGACAGACGTAACTTTCTTGCCTGTATTAGATGCAAGTCACACTCAAGCGATTGTTGAAAAGAATCCTGAACTGGTTGCCTTTATTAAAAAGCATATGCCAATCACAAAATAATCTTTTAATGATTAAATGTAGTTATTGATATAAAAACAGAGCTTCAATAGAAGCTCTGTTTTTATAAATTAATGCGTCACTGTTTGTACAGGCTTAACAGGAGCTTTCACCGAGCTTTTACCAAAGGACAGATGATTAAAGAAGATATTCAGCATGACTGCTGCGATACAGGTCGTGGTAATCCCCGAGTGAAATAAGGTTTGTAATACTTTGGGGAATGCATTGAAAAACTCTGGGCTAATCAACGGAATTAAACCCGCACAAATTGAAACTGCTACAATGATTAAATTGGACTGGATTTGATAATCGACTTTAGAAAGTGTACGAATCCCGCTTGCAGCAACACTACCAAATAAAACAATACCCGCTCCACCCAGAACAGGCATCGGAATCGCTGCGACAATACGACCAAAAATAGGCAATAAACCCAAAACCACTAAAATTGCTCCACCTGTTGCAACCACAAAACGACTTTTCACACCTGAGATAGCGACCAAGCCAACATTTTGTACAAAAGCACATTGCATAAATGAACCGAATAAGGGGGCAATCGCTGAAGAAAGCATATCGGCTCTTAAACCATTTGCGAGACGGGGACTGTCCATTTTTGTATCTACAATTTCACCAATCGCCAATAGGCTGGCAGTAGTTTCAGTCAGGATCACAATACTGACAATACACATGGTCAAGATGGCAGACATTTCAAAAGTAGGAAGACCAAAGGCGAACAAATGTGGCAAAGCAAACAGCTCACCTTGAGTTACTTTAGAAAAGTCGGCAACGCCTAAAAAGATGGTGAATATCGCACCGACGATAATCGCAATCAATACTGCCAGACGTGCCATGGTTGCTGTACCAAAACGGCTGACCAAAAGTAGGATCGTGAGTGTGAATGCTGCAATTCCAATATTTTCTAATGAACCCCATGAGGGTGCTTTGGGATTTCCTCCCATAATCCAACGAATGGCAACGGGTAACAGTGAAATTCCAATAATTGTAATGATGGAACCTGTGACAATCGGTGGAAAGAAACGCACAATTTTTGAGAAAAATGGAGCAATCAACAAACCAAAAATAGAACTGACAATGACTGCACCAAAAATTGTTTGAATATTACCGCCTGTAGTACCAATCGCAATCATACTTGCCACGGCAGCAAATGA
The DNA here is from genome assembly GCF_000335555.1 of Acinetobacter sp. WC-743. NCBI lineage: Bacteria > Pseudomonadati > Pseudomonadota > Gammaproteobacteria > Moraxellales > Moraxellaceae > Acinetobacter > Acinetobacter sp. WC-743. Next base: position 25,044 of record NZ_AMFQ01000104.1, read on the forward strand.
AGTGCCCTGTACTATGGGCAGTTTTGCACCAAACCATTTCACTCCTAATGTTTGTAACAAAGTAGCTAAACCACCAACAAGAATCGAGGCAGTAATTAATAGTGCAATTTCGGCTGCATTTAAACCAATGGCTGTCCCTACTACCAATGGGGCAGCGATTAAACCACCATACATGGTGAGTACATGTTGTAGACCAAAAGTCAGGTTTTTTCCTAAACTTAAAACTTCATCTTCAGGTTTGATTTTGTTAATTTCAGCGCTCATATGAAACCTTCATGAATTTTTCATCAATGGTTTAGATGAGCAATTTGTATGCCAAACGGTAAAATATGAATAGGTTTGGTTCTGCATGCGCAGCGAATGGCTTAAACGTAGGATGATACGTTCAATATTAAGTCATCATCCTTCTAAAAATCGTATTTTATGCCTGCGATTTAAATTTCATTCGGGTATAGATAAAAAATTGTAGTGTACCTATCAACAGCACCCCTGAAGCGAGTATGAATTGTTGATAATATGAAACACCCCAGTGTTGCAATGCGCTAAAACATAAACCACCAATCAGTTGAGTAATGGCAAATCCTAGCGTTGCGATACTCCATAAATTTTTATAGGCTGTATGATAAAGATTGAGAATCGTATAGGAGGTTAAGAACACCACAGCTGGATTGAGAAGCCCTGTAAAAAATGAGGAAATATAAGTAAAGATCGGATGAATAGAAAAGACTGCGACCAAAATTGCAACGACATAGATACTATATAATATTTTTAAGGCAGTAAAATTTCCAAATTTTCGTGCCAATAAGTAAGCACTGATCGCCCCCAAAGCACTGCCTGAACCATAAAGAATCCAGTTGAAATTAATCAGGTAGAGGTTGAGGTGTAAAGTGTTTTTTAGATAATCAATCCAAAATAATGAGTGTGGCACATAAGCAAAAGCACTACATGCATATACGATTAACACACTCAGATAAATACCATCCATCGAGCTGATAGAATTGTTTTGGGCACTTGTATGGTGTAAATAATCTTTAAACCCATGTAAAAGATAAGCATTTATTAGGCAAATCAGTGCTGAAAACCCAAACAAAATCATCCAAGCTGATTGGGTACTGATTTGATCTAGATAGGGTAAAAACAAGGTGGCTGAAAGTACACCAATCCCGATACCACTAAAACCAATAAAATTGATACTCAAGCGTTCATCAGCTCGACAACAATGCGCCACAATACTGGGTGCAAGAATCATGATTAAGCCACCACTAATGCCTGAGATGATTCGCCAGAACACATACCATAGTTCAGAAAAACCTGAAAATGCACAACTGAGTAAGCTGATTGCACCTGCACAGGATGCAAGTACAAGATAACGAGGCATATTGGCTGTGTGGGGAAGTTTCATCGACCAAAATGCACCGATGAGATAACCCAGTAAATTAGCACTCCCCAATATACTGGCAAAACTACTATCCCAGTGGTAGGCGAGTCGGGTAGTGGGCAATAATGCGGTATAGGAAAATCGCAATATACCAATCGCTAAACAGGTACTTAGACAAAGAAAGACACTCAATTGAAGTTTATTTGAAACAGTCCTGTTCACTTACATATCATCCATTTTTCACTCAATTCACCATAAGGCGAATTGAAAAAAATGACAATAAATAATCAATATTTAGTTTAAGAATAATCCATCAATTGGTAAAAAAGACAATACTGAGTCCAACTGAATGCCTTTAATACTCGAACTCTGGTTACAATAAAAATTAGGGTTGAATGAGGTTGGCATCGGCAGGGTCACCAATGGTGTAATAATGCCCACCTGCAACATGATGCAGACTTTTCCACTCAGCATCTACTTCATGATAATACCAGTGCCCATTGCGGAAAACTCGGTCGTCTGCATAAGCCGCGATTACCTTGCCAATAAATAAATCATGTTCCTGCTGATTGTGTGGTTCTGGGATCAATTCACAGATCAGCCAAGCCGCACAGCCTTCCACTGCGGGCAGATCAAAACCTTCAAACTTGAATAAGGGGGTCTCACAATGTGATAGTTTTTCTGGATCGTTAAATTGACTGATTGAACCCAGTTGTTGCACCAGTTTTAGTTGTTTTAAGGTGGGAACTTGTAAAATGAAATAGCCTGATTTTTCAATTAATAATCGTGTTTTTGTGCTTTTGTCTAAAACAACAGTTACTTTTGCAGGTACGAGCTCCAATGCACATGCCCATGCAGCAGCCATGACATTCTGCTCATGTTCATACTGCGCTGATACCAGTACGGTTGGCCCATGATTTAGCAGACGATATGCTTTTGAAAGCTCAACAGCTTGGAGATGTTGATTCATATTACAACCTATATTGGGGACTTATTCATTATTTGCACATACTTATATGAAATTCATATGAAGCAAATAAGATGATGTTTTTATTGTTGATTATGAGCAACAAAAAAATATCAGTTAAATCGCTAAAAGTGCTAAAGGCTATTGGATATTTCACAATAAGTTTATAATAAAACGATCAAAACTATTGGAACTCGAATGAACTATACGCTCATTTTGAATATTGTCATATTCATTGCCTTAATCATACTGTTAATGCAAACCAGAAAGACCGATTGGAGTCTGGCTAAAAAAGTGTTTGCAGGTTTGTGTTTGGGTGTTGTATTTGGGCTTGGATTACATTGGGTTTATGGTACAAATTCAGCGATTTTAACTGAATCTATTCAATGGTTTAACATTGTTGGTAATGGTTATGTGAAACTATTGCAGATGGTGGTAATGCCATTGGTTTTAGTTTCAATATTGAGTGCTGTGATCAAACTACATAACGCTTCATCACTGGGTAAAATTAGTCTTATCAGCATTGGTACATTGCTGATTACCACATTTATTGCAGCATTGGTTGGTGTTTTTGTCACCAATCTTTTTGGTTTAAGTGCGGCAGGTTTAGTACAAGGTACACAAGAAACAGCGCGACTTGAAGCAATTCAAACGGATTATATTGGTAAAGTCACTGACTTAAATGTGCCAGATTTCATTTTATCATTTTTGCCGACCAATCCATTTGCAGAATTGACGGGAGCTCACCCAACTTCAATTATTAGTGTGGTTATTTTTGCAACCTTATTGGGCTTGGCTGGTTTAAATCTCATTAGAGATGATGCTGAAAAAGGGCAACGTATTGTCACTGCAATTGATACTTTACAAGCTTGGGTCATGAAACTGGTTCGCTTGGTCATGACGCTTACGCCTTATGGTGTATTTGCATTAATTACAAAAGTGGTGGCAAGCTCGAATGCAGCGGATATCGTCAATCTAGGTGGTTTCCTTGTTGCTTCTTATCTGGGCTTAGCCATCATGTTTGGGGTACATGCACTGATCTTATTATTCACTGGTGTTAACCCGATTCGTTTCTTTAAAAAGGTTTTACCTGTACTGACTTTTGCTTTTACCAGTCGTTCAAGTGCAGCCAGTATTCCTTTAAATATTGAAGCACAAACACGCCGTTTAGGGATACCTGAGTCAATTGCCAGTTTTTCAGCATCGTTTGGTACGACCATCGGTCAAAATGGCTGTGCAGGTTTATATCCAGCAATGCTTGCGGTCATGGTTGCACCGACTGTCGGGATTAACCCACTTGATCCTGTTTGGATTTTGACTTTGGTCTGCGTGGTAACACTCAGTTCAATTGGTGTTGCAGGTGTCGGTGGTGGTGCAACTTTTGCAGCGCTGATTGTATTACCCATTATGGGGCTACCCGTCACTTTAGTGGCGTTGTTAATCTCAATAGAACCTTTGATTGATATGGGACGTACGGCTTTAAATGTCGATGGCTCAATGACTGCTGGTGTGGTAACCAGTCAATTGATGGGGCAGACAGACCAATCTATTTTACTTTCAGATGAGCAAGAAGATTTGCAACATAGCTGATCATTTTTCTCGATTGTCTGAGTTTTAAAAACACCTAAATTTTATTTAGGTGTTTTTTTATTTATTGATCCATCATTTCGTATATTTTATTGATTTTAAGCATATATTTTTTAGTTAATCGACTTTTTGATAAATTTGCTTTAAGAATTTTATTGATCTGCTGATGCTTTCTCTCAGCAAGCTTTGCAAGCAAATCAAAGCCGAGTAAAGGATCTGCAGCAACAAATACACTGAGTACGTATTCCAAACTTTTCTTCAATGTTTTAAAGGCTTCTGATTGATCTATTGTTTGATGATCAGACGGAAAAATATCGTTAAAAATTTGTTCACATAGATTTAAACAATATACAGTGTTAGCTGCGGTTGTTAAGAGAGGAGGGTGAGCAAGAGCGACTAAAATTCCTCTTTTTTCTAGCAGACTAGAATCAGGATATATCTGTTCGAACCAGTTTTTGATAGTTGAAAAATCTTGCTCCCCAATAATTTGGCACGCCATTGCTGCGGCTTCTCGAAGTCTCCAACGTGAATCATTCATCATGGTTTGATTTTGATTTAAAATGATTTTTTGATGAGTTGTGTCTTGAGAAAAATAACTCTGAGATAATCCGAGTAAAGCACTGAAAGGTAAAATTGTTTCGCGCGAATTACCGTCAGTTGATGTATTTAATAACTGCTCTAAAAATTCCCATAAGCTTTGAGATATTGAAATATTTGCAAAGCATCTGGCAAAGCTACTGCTCTAAAAATTCCCATAAGCTTTGAGATATTGAAATATTTGCAAAGCATCTGGCAAAGCTATAGCTCAGTTCTAAATTTGCGCGAGGTCCAGGTAAATTTGAGTGTGCTTTTAGATACACTTCGACTTGTTCGAATTTTGATTGATTCAAAAGTATGTTTAACTCATCTAAATAACGAGATTGCTTCATACATTTATCCCATATATGAAAGTTTAAATTTCTCAATACACTCAATGGATTCGATCAATTGCCTATACTGAAGAGGGGGATATACACATAAAATATAACTCCAATTTAATGCATTGATGCTTAGAAAGCAGTGATAAAGAATATGGAGTCATCGTCTCTTGTAAATTTATGGTGTTAATTTTAGAGTACGCTATCGCGATGCTTTATTACATTCTGCCAATTCTTTAGATTTTTTTGTCCAAATTTTACCCGCACTATTTTTGTAAAAATTAATTTTTCCAATACGGGAGACCAAGCTTTGACATGAGTCAAGCGATAGTTGATTGCCCCATGGACCAGTCATTCGACAAACAGAACCATCACATTTCCAAACCACATTTGGACCGTTTTCGATAGGAACGGTAACTTTTCCTTTATGTGTTGTTCCTGCAATCCAAGTGGTATTGGATGCACTTGCCCAAGGAGAAAAAAGTAAGCAACAGGTGATTACGATGCTTTTACACATTGTTTGGGGATTCTTCATTTGATTATTCTTCATTATTATTGCCTATTTATTGGGATAAAAATTATTCACCTGAAATACTATAATGAAAATGCTCGTTTTGTGAATGAAAAGTTTCATGAATTAAATATCTATATTCTGTATCCATTTTTATACTTAGATTGTATCTGTAATCATTTTTTTGCTTGACTTAGAATGTGTGAAAATAAGGAGTCTCTGTGATGAAAATGTACCAAGTTGATGCTTTTACACAACAATTATTTAAAGGAAATCCTGCGGCAGTTTTAGTTTTAGACGAATGGCTTGATCATGCCTTGATGCAGAATATTGCCTTAGAAAATAATTTGGCAGAAACGGCATTTGTAAAAAGAATCGACGATGAAAATTATCAGATTCGTTGGTTTACGCCAAAAGTTGAAGTGGACTTTTGTGGACATGCAACATTAGCATCAGCATTTGTTTTATTTAAAGACTATACGTCAGCAAAAACAATTCGTTTCCATGTGAAAGACTTAGGTATTTTTACCATTCAACAAGCCGATGATGGCAAGATTCAAATGAATTTTCCAATACGCAGACCGCAAAAAGTTACGGAATATCCTGAATTACTGAATCATGTGATTGATAAGCCTTTTAAAGAAGTTTATTTAAATGCTCAGGCTTATATTTTGGTCTGTGATTCGGCACAAGATGTGATTGATGCTCAAGCAAATTTGGTTAACATTACACGTATTGCAGAGGAATACAGTGTGAGTACAGCATTGACAGCAAGTTCGGGTGGTTTTGATGTGACCATCACTGCCGCTTCTGATCAATATGATTATGTTGCTCGCTATTTCGCTCCACACAAAGGAATCAATGAAGATCCTGTGACAGGGTCTATGCATACGGGTTTAGCGCCATTATGGGCTGAAAAATTAGCAAAAAATCAGTTAATCGGTTATCAGGCTTCTGAGCGTGGTGGAACATTATTTTGCACTCTTCAAGCAGATAATCGTATTGAAATTTCTGGTTATGCCCAGCTTTACATGCAAGCTGAGATCGTGATTTAAATAGACTGAATTGTATAGTCAATCTGTTGAAAAATTCATCCAGTTGAATATCATTTCTCTTGATCAATAAAATTAAAGCGATCAATATATTGTTTGATGATATAAAGCTTGCACTGCCACGCTTTAGCTCTAAAGTTTAAATTGTTTTGCGTAGGCGATACTTTACTTTTCAGAGATGAAAAGTAACAAAAATCTTCCGTTGAGCGAGGGGTACATCCTAATACCCCCGCTCAACATGGCGACATCCATGTCGCCTCGTGATAGCAAAACTGTTTATGATTCAAAAGTACAAAATAAATGAATCATCCAAATCACTTGTATGAATAATCAGGCGGTTTGACTATATTTATTCAGAAATGCTTACAAAAGCCGTTGAAATAAACGGCTATTTTTTCAAAACTTAACTATAAATTATGTTCAGAATTTTTTAAGATGTCTCACTTATAAATGTTTAAAATTTAAAAAATTCTGGATTCTTTTATGCTTATGCGGTTGAAAAAACTCACATTCTCTCTCTGTATTCTTGGTTTCAGTGCGTCGACATTGGCTCAAACTGTTCTGGTTAAATCTGATCATAATATTGAAGAATATAAGCTAGAGAATGGCTTTCGGGTTTTACTTGCGCCAAACGATAAAGAAAATAAAGTGTTTATGAACACCGTATATTTAACGGGTTCTTTAAATGATCCACAGGGTAAAGGTGGTTTGGCTCATTTACTTGAGCATTTGGCTTTTAAAGGCACGCAAGATGTGAAAGGTGAAGAGTTTCAACGCCGTTTAGATCAATACACGTTGATGACCAATGCCAGCACAGATTATTACTCAACCAAATATACCAATATTGTTCGCCCAGACCAAAATATCTTAAATGAAGTGATCTACTTAGAATCACAGCGTATGGATAAATTGGTACTCCAAGAAAAATTTGTTCCATCTGAAATTAATATTGTCATGCGTGAACGTGAAGTGCGCATGGATCAGCCTTTTGCTGTATTAATGGATCAGATGTGGAAAGCAGCTTATGGTAATCAATCTTTAGGACGTTTACCTATTGGTGACTTATCTGAACTGCAATCGATTAAAATGAGTGAATTAAATAAATTCTATAAAGATTGGTATGCACCGAATAATGCGGTCATGGTGATTTCAGGTAAATTTGATAAGGCAGAAGTTTTAAAAGCGATTGATAAAAATTTCAGCCCGATTTCTGCACGTCAAATCCCGCAACAGGCTCAAGTGCCATTATTAGATTCTGCAAAAATTAAAAATCGTGATTTCACTGTGAAAAAAGGCAGCGATCTTGCCAAATTCAATATTTATATGAATGGTAAGAATGAAAAAATTCAACCAGCACTCGCACTTGCTCCTTATCTCTATACTTTGCAACCGAGCGGTCATCTCTACTCAAGTATGGTAGAAACAGGTATTGCGACCAACGTTCAGTCAACAACATGGTTAGATGATGATTTTAATTTGGTGTTTATGGGGGCAATTTATGCACCGAATCATGACGCTAAGAAGATTGATCAATCCTTGATTTCTGGTGTGGAGCAGAACCCAAGCTTTAATGATGTCGAATTAAAACGCGTTAAAAACTTAATTCAGAATGCACACGATAACCTAATGAGCAGTGCAACTGCTGTAGGAGGCATGTTAAGTGACTATGTGGTGACTTCTCATGGTGATTGGGCGCAATATTTTAAAGATCAACAACGTATTCAAAATTTGACAGTGAATGAAACCAATTCAACTTTAAAGTCGTTCTTCACCCAACAGCATCGTTTCCATGGTGATATTCAACCTACACCAGAAGATCAGAAAAAAGCTTTAGAACAAAAACAAGCAACTGAAAAACCGAAAACACTTGATCAGCAGGCAGCAGCAGTTGAACCATTGAAAGATGTCAGTGTTTACCAAGCTGAAGTTGCTCAGTACGTTCAACAGTCAAAACAGTACTTAGAGGCGACAGAGAAAAAGATTCAACGCGGAACATTGAAGAATGGAATGCAATATGCTTTGTTCCCAACCTCGACACGTGATGATAAAACCTATGCGACCATTGAAGTGAATTTTGGTACAGCAGAGGCTTTAAAAAATAAATCGCAAATTTTAGATTTTATGGCTTATTTATTGTTGCGCGCATCCGAGCAATATAGCTTACAGAATATTGCAGATAAAACCATTGAGGCAGGCGGTGATGCAACTGCAGCGGCCATTGATAATGGGATAACCATTCAAATTTCAGCGAAAAAAGAAAAATTTGAAGATTTCTTCAAATATATTGTTTCTGTAATGAAAAATCCTAAATTTGAACAATCACAATTTGATCTGATTAAATTACAGAGTCTTTCGAGTTTAGACCGTCCCTATACTGAGCCAGAAACGGTTTCCTCTTTAACAATAGCGCGTCTATTGGAAACCTATCAACCAGGAGATTTGCGTTATCATTTTGAACCTGAATTGGCAAAACAGCAGATTCAGGCAGCGACCAATCAACAGGTGATTGACCTGTATAAAAAGTATTTTGCAATGGATCACGGCTTCATTTCTGTGACAGGACAATATGATGCCAAAGCTATGCAAAAGTTACTTAATCAACAGTTTGGAAATTGGACGGGTAAACAACCATACCAACGCTTATCGACTGAATTTAATACTTACAAAGCACAAAAAGTGCATGCACTGTCAGAACAACGTGAATTTGGTAGTTATCAGGCATTACAGACTTTACCTGTAGGTGTAGACAATAAAGATGCAGCCGCATTAATTGTGTTTAGTTATATTCTTGGCGATTCCCAGTTATCTTCTCGTTTAGGACAGGAATTGCGTGAGAAGAATGCCTTGGTTTACGGTTTTGGCAGTCAACTTAACTTAGATTCTTTCAATGATGCTGGAGCTTTATCGATCGAAGCCAATTACACCGCAGGAAAATCTGCTGAAGTATCACAAGTGGTTCGTAAGGTATTGCAGGATTTACTCACTACTGGCGTGACTAGTCAAGAGTTGGAAGCGGCAAAAGCCAATATTATGAAGCAGCGTGTAACCTCATTGGAAGATGAGCGGATCATTCATCGTATGCTTAACAGCCAACTTGAACGCAATAAAAAAATGGATAGTCGTGGTTTACGTGATCAAGAATTTGCCAAGCTGACTAAGGCTGATGTTGATGCTGCGATTAAAAAATATATTAAACCAGAGCAATTGGTTGAAGTCATGGCTGATCAATATGGGCAAGTTCAGAAAGGTATAAATTGATCGCCTAAATTAAAAATTAGTTTGAGTAAAGTATAGGGTCTGTTCACAGACCCTATACTTATATGGTTTTTGATTTATAAATTCGAAGAATAATGAAAAAAGAGTGAAAACAATGTCAATGATCGGCAATTTATTGAGTATTTCAACGCAACAATTAGAAGACTTTATTCAGTCACCAAATTTACTTGAAGCTTATGTTTATGGTGATCAAAAAGATCAACAATCACAAACTTTGGATTTGGATAAGACATGGCATGCCATTCATTTTATCTTAAATGGTGATGCTTATGGAGGACAAGGTCCTTTAGCAATGGTGTTTTTCGGTGGTAAAGAGATTGGTGAGGATTTAGGAATCGGTCCAGCCAGATATTTAACAGCGGAACAAGTGAAGCAAGTTGCGAACGCAGTAGAGCAGGTCAGTGATCATCAGTTTTCAGAGCAATATGATATTGAAGCCTTGGACCAAGCTGATATTTATCCAAATATGTGGGATGAAGACAGTGAGGAAGGGTTACAGTATATTTTGCCGTATTTTCAAGACTTAAAACAATTCTATCAAGAAGCGGCACTCAGAAATCAGGCTGTGTTGATTTATATTCATTAATCATTAAAAAACCGAGGCGTTGACCTCGGTTTATCATTTTAATCTTTAACGATTAAAACTCATTTTTCAACAAATGCACGTTCGATTACGTAGTCGCCCAATACACCCATTTTTGGTGATTCTTTAAGACCATGTTGATCCAATAGTGCCACAACGTCATCAAGGAATGCTGGGCTGCCGCATAACATTGCACGGTCAGTTTCTGGATTAAAACGTGGTAAACCGATTTTTTCAAATAAAGCGCCCGTTTCAATTGCAGTCGTTACACGACCTTGTGTATGAAAGTCTTCACGCGTTACTGTTGGGTAGTAAACCAATTTATCTTTGATGCCTAATTCTTCAAAGAACTCATTGTTTGGAAGTTCATTGAGAATAAGATCTTGATATGCCAATTCAGAAATAAAACGTGTTCCGTGGACAACAATCACTTTTTCAAAGCGTTCGTAAGTTTCAGGGTCACGAATGGTTGATAAGAATGGTGCAAGTCCAGTCCCAGAAGAAAGAAGGTAAAGATTCTTACCTGGATTTAAATCGTCAAGGACTAAAGTTCCAGTCGGTTTTTTCGAAACCAAGATTTCATCGCCAACTTTTACTTTTTGTAAAATAGACGTCAAAGGACCATCAGGTACTTTGATTGAGAAAAACTCTAATTCTTCTTCGTAGTTAGCGCTAGCAATCGAATATGCGCGCATTAAAGGCTTACCATTGACTTCAAGACCAATCATCACAAATTGACCATTTTTAAAACGTAATGCAGTATCACGTGTGGTCTTAAAACTGAATAAAGTGTCATTCCAGTGGTGTACGTGAGTAATCTTTTCGACGTTGAAAGCAGCCATTAAAGGTCTCAATAAATTATCAAATTAGAACAGCTTGCTATTCTAATCTAAAATCATTCTCGATAAACTGAATATATTTAATTGAGCTTATCAGAAAAAATGATTATGACGGAGTTGAGTCTTCCAATTATTGGTATTATGCGTTCACCTTATGTGGAAAAATTTGGGATTCCTCGGCAACCGAATTTGGTTCAGGTCGAATCTTTTATTGAAATGCTCGCCCCTTATAATGTTATGGAGGCATTTGAAGGAATTGAAGCATTTAGTCATTTATGGCTGATCTGGCAGTTTCATGACAATAAAAATCAGCAACAACAGGATAAATTTCGACCCCAAGTCCGTCCGCCACGATTAGGTGGCAATAAGAAAATAGGGATATTTGCTACACGCAGTATGTATCGTCCAGCACCTGTTGGATTGTCGGTTGTTCAACTTAAACAGGTCAAAAAAGTGGGCAATACTGTGCGTGTTTATGTGACAGGAAGTGACTTATTAGACGGTACACCCATTTTAGATATCAAACCTTATATCCAGTATTCTGACGCTGTGTTGGATGCGCAAAGTGGTTATGCACAAGATCGACCTATTGTTAAACAAGTACGTTGGTCAGAACATGCATGTCAATCTAGAACAGGTTTATTACAACAGGCAAAAATTGATCAGCAATATATTGCTGAACTTGAGTCAGTATTGGCATTGGATCCACGTCCAGCCTATCAAGACGATGCGCAAAGAATTTATGGGATGCGTTTTGGACAGACGAATATTAAATTTAGCTGTAGTGATGAAGCAATTGTTATCCAAGAAATCATGCTCTATGAGCAGACTTAAACACTATGAATAGAGCAAAAAATGATGAGAGTTTTTAAGGTATTACTCGTCAAAAAGGAATTTCTCAATTTATGCTATCACTCATTGAGCATTTGGCTTTACTGGGAGTGTCTTACTGCAATGTACTTATTTGAGCAAAGTCGAGTAAGTCTTGCTGAGATTGCTGTAAAATACGTTGTTTTTCTGATGCGATCCATCCCAAAGCAAACCAAACTTGTGGTTGTGTATTGACCAGCTTTGTTAAAAGCTCTTCTGCTACAATAAAATCATTGTATAGACCTAAACTCTCTTGAGCCGGTTTTATTGATTTTAAGTATTTTTTTACAGCTTTTTTATCACATAAGGATGAAACAAATTCTAGGCTATAGCGCAAACGCTTTAAATTTTTACGTGTTTTGTGTCGTGCTTCTATGTCTAGGTTTAAGTAGTTTTGAGCGTCTAATTGAATTTTTTGATGTAATTTACTGATTTTCTTTAATGCTAATTTGTGTGCTGAGGTTTTTGTTTTTTCAGTCGAATCTTGTTCGATGAATTGAATCAATGAAAGAATTAAATAGTTAAAATTAAATGACCTAAATAGTTTAGTTAATTTCTGTCTATCTGTAGTTTCTGATTCAGGCAACTTAAATTTTGGAGCACCTACCGCTTCTAGCTGAGGTAAGAGTTCTTCACGAATCACATCTAAATCTCGTGTTGAACCAAGCTGTCTAAACAATTCTGTTAATTGCGTTTGCCAGGTTGGGTCAATATGCAAAGACCAACCAGAAAAGGTTTTAATTGCACTACGTAAACGGCGGATAGCGACACGTGCCTGATGGACATGCTTGGAGTTAAAGTTACCCGAAGCAATCGCCGTGCTGTTGGGAAGCAAATGATTAAGGCAGTTATTGAACATCTTTTTTAACACTATTTCAGCTGTGTCTTTTGCATCTAGCTGTAAAGATGTTTGAAATTCTACAGGATTGTCTTGGATGCTTTGTGCCACTTGAAAACCTTGTTGTGCTTTGCTTCTGACATCCAACCACAAGCCATAGCGTTTCACACGGGGCAATATAAAAGAAATCAGATCTTGTACTGTGCCTTGTTTAAGTTCAAATTCAAGTTCATGCAAAGTTAAACGATTATCTTGGGTAAAAATTTGTCCTTGGTCATAACTGACTTCAATTTGACTATTTTGAAAATGGAAAACGCTTAATCTTCTTTCAATGTCTGTTTGAAACTGAATTTCAAGCAAACTTTTATTTTGTTCTAATAATGCTTGAATACTTTTAGCAATCTGTTTGTTTTTTAAATAAACTTCAAGATCTAACTCAGTTTCATTTGTTGCTAAAACATGTTCAAACTCAGCACGTTTAAGCTTTTGTTCCGTTGGAAGTTTCAGAGTTTGCACCCATTGATCATTTTCAAGCCGTTGACGAAGCGAAATAGAATGTTTTGATAATATAAAAGATGGAGTGTCGTAATACTTTGCTTGTAGATGTAAGCTGCGATCATTTTTTCTTTGAAATGCTTTAATGAGAGCATCTTGCTTTTCTTGCGGAATCTGGAATTTTAATTCGATTTCAAACATCTTAATCTTCTCATTTTCGCTAGTATCAAAATGATTCTAATCTGATCAATCGTATTTTTGAGAATTTTTAAAAAATGATTACAAATCAAATGCTCAGTTGAAGATTTATACTGTGTTTTATTCTTGGTTGAAATATGTAAAGAGATGATTTTTATTTTAAAAATCATCTCTTTACAGTTATTATTTTAAGAATTTACGACTGACTAAGAACTGCTCCGTGGCTTCGAGTAATTTTTCAGCATATACCTCTTGCTTGGCAGTCAGCCATCCTAAAGCAAACCAATCGCTTGCGTCTAAGTCAGTTTGTTGTAAATAAGAAGAGGAGGATGCCAATACTTGATATTGCTCACAGGCTTGTTGAGCATCGTTCAAAGATTTACCGTATTTCTGCAAATTTTTAACATCATAGATCTGGGTTAAAATTGGAAAACTAAACTTCAGTTCATTTAAATGCTGTGCCAATGCTTCAAGACTTTCAAGATCCGAAAGATCAGCACCATTCAAACTCTCTTGGAGCTGTTTGTACTGATGTTGCAGAGTATTTTGTGCAAACCATTTCAAATCATGTGCTTGGGACTTTTCTGATTGCCCCAAACTAAACATTAATAATTCTAGGTAGTGTTGAACATTTTGAGTAGATTTGACGAGATTAATTAACTTTTCATTGGCATATAAAATGTCTTTATCTAGGCTCTCAGCCGTTTTTGGATTTTGTAGTAAAGCCCCTAACGTGCGTTGCATATGTTCAAAATGTTGTAAATTTTTAAAATGACTCTCAAAAGCGGAAAGTTGGTGTGCCCATTTTTCTGTTTTGCTGTCTGTCCAATCTTTAAATAATGATAAGGTTAAATGGAGGTGGTGGAGGGCAGTTTGAGCTTGAAGAATATGTTCAGGTTCAGCGACTTGTGCGGAAATTGCGGCAATATTAGGTAGTAAATGTTGTAGTTGATTGGCAATCAGCCCACGTAAGTTTTTATCAGCAGTGTCTTTCTTATTTAAATGAGGCTCTTTTGCAAGTGTTGCGGAACTAACTTTGTGACCAAGCAGCAACAGGTTTCCAAATTCAGCTTTACTGCGGACATCTAACCAAAGTTGGTATTTTTTAACCCATTCAAAGCTAAAAGCTAAAAGTGATTGAATTGAACCGCTTTTTAATTCAAATTCAACTTCATGAATGTCTTGCTTTGCTGTTTCAGTTCTGACTTCACCGATATCTAAACTGATTTCAATTTCAGCATCTTCAAAAGTGATTACTCGGGTGGTGCGCTGAATATCAGTTTCGAACTGTAATTGTAAGTCTTGGATTTTATCACCTAAAGCATTTTTAAGTATGGCGAGTACTTCAGGCTTATTTTCGTAAATTTTGAGATCTAAACTTGGTGTTTCTGATCGTTCACCTAAATCAATATTGTCTTCAAAGCGTTCTAAATGATTTTTGGTTGCCGCTTTTAAAGTCTGTATCCAGCGTGTGCCTTCTAAACGTTGGCGAAGTGCAGCGCCTTGTTGAGAAAGTTGACGATCAGGGGTATCGTAGTATTTTGCTTGTAGGTGAATGATCTCAGATTTTTTAGGGTCTATTGCTTTGAGTATTGCATTGCGACGAGCTTCGGAAATTTGAAACTTTAATTCAACTTCAAGCATGTGAAAATCCTAAAAATGATCGTGTTGATTGAAGACTTAACTTTTTCTTCATGTTTAATTCGACATTGTAACGCAAAATTGCTGGTAAAATGCTGATGGAACGTATCCTTTCCACAAGAATGCACAATTAACACACTATATTTAATTTGGCTTTTAATGCAGCATAAAATAAACTAAGCTGACTAAAAATAAAACAGGATGATTGAACATGAATGCCCAAGTAGAGCCTAAATCGGAATTAGAGCAATACCCTAAATTTGAACTTCCAATTAAAAACTATTCAGAGTTTTATCGTTTTTATCTAACAGAACACCGCAACATTATGAGTCGCCGTTTACATGCAGCGGGAAGTAGCATTGGTATTTATTTCTTTACTCAAGCAATTCGCCAACGTAAAGTCAAATACGTGCTATATGGATTAGTTTCAGGTTATGCCTGTGCTTGGGTGGGACATTTCGTTTTCGAAAAAAATAAGCCTGCCAGCTTTAAGCAACCTTTATATAGCTTTATTTCAGATTGGCGTATGCTCTCCGATATTTTACGAGGCAATCTAAGTTTGAAAGATCGCCGTTTTGATAAAATTGACAGTTGATTCATGTCACTTCTTGAGCTTACTTTCATAAGAGTGCCAATATAGATTTTGTTAGATTAAAAAACTTTAGCGTAGATTAAACATACAATAAACTCAGATCTATGATGTGTAAACTGACCTGAAACAGTGACATAACATTGATCTGAGCATTTCATCGAAGAATAGCCAGCACAAGCCAGCTAAACTAAAAAAGAAATGGCAATGTTATTTTAGGCTGTTGTATTCAGCTTATTCGGTTAATTGTTTCAAAAAACATAAACACTTGTAAAACATCAGTATAGCTTCTGATCTTATTATTCATTAAAGTACAAATTGAAAAGTGTATTATGAATCGAGTAACTCATGCGCGGTCTTTATCTCATCACCAATGATGATCCAATTGAACTTTTATTAGCAAAACTAGAAGGTGCAATGGCAACCTATGAGGTTGCTGTTCTGCAATATCGTCGCAAGAAAGTGCCAAAACAAGATCAGGACTATGAAATTGAGTACATGAAATCCATGTGCGCACAATACAAAGTACCTTTTGTGATAAATGACGATCTAGACGCTGCGATAAAATATGGTGTGGGTGTACACTTAGGTCAAGGTGATGGTTCAATTGTTGAAGCAGTAGCTCGTTTACCGAAAGGGGTCCTCGTAGGGCGAAGCTGTAACAATTCGATCGAACTTGCCGAACAAGCAATTGCAGATGGTGCAAACTATGTTGCTTTTGGGGCAATCTACGCGACAGATACTAAACCAGAAGCTGGAAATATTGGTCTCGATACCTTAAAACAAGCCAAAGCTAAATTTGAGGTACCAATCTGTGCGATAGGTGGTTTGACTGTTGAAAATTCAGCACCTGTGATCGAAGTCGGTGCCGACCTTTGTGCGGTAATTAGTGATATATTAGGACGCACTTTATCTGGTGTCACTGTACGTACCCAAGAATGGGCAGATTTATTTACTGCTCACAAAGCCTAAGCTTATCTTTTTGTAATTTGTTTTTTTAGTCGAGTAATCTCATGACGTTATCTGCCAAGCAAGAACAATTGTTTAAACAAGCCAGTAAACATATTCCGGGGGGCGTGAACTCTCCCGTACGTGCGTTTAATGGCGTCGGTGGTACGCCAATATTCATCGAAAAGGCCAAAGGGGCTTATTTGTATGATGTCGATGGTAAGCGTTATGTAGATTACGTTGGTTCTTGGGGTCCGATGATTTTGGGGCATGCACACCCTGATATTATCCAAGCTGTCCAAGAAGCAGCCGTTGATGGTTTAAGTTTTGGTGCACCCACTGTTCATGAAACCACACTTGCAGATTTAATTTGTGAAATCATGCCATCCATTGAATTAGTTCGTATGACCAATTCTGGTACAGAAGCGACCATGACCGCTATTCGATTAGCACGTGGCTATACTGGACGTGACATGATTGTTAAATTTGAAGGTTGCTATCACGGACATTCAGACTCGCTCTTGGTAAAAGCAGGTTCGGGGATGTTGACCATGGGTGAACCAACCTCAAAAGGAGTACCTGCGGACTTTGCCAAGCATACTGTCACTTTGCCATATAACGATATTGAGGCAGTTAAAGCGTGTTTTGCGAAGTATGGTCATGAAATCGCAGGTGTAATTGTTGAACCTGTAGCAGGGAATATGAATCTGGTTAAGCCCGTAAAAGGCTTTTTAGAAACTATCCGCGAACAATGTGATCAATATCAATCTGTATTTATCATTGATGAAGTCATGACGGGTTTCCGTGTTGCGCTTGGTGGTGCTCAGGCGTATTACAATGTAAAACCAGACTTAACCACTTTGGGTAAAATTATTGGTGCTGGTTTACCTGTAGGTGCATTTGGTGGTAAACGTGAAATTATGGAATGTATTGCACCTTTAGGTGGTGTTTATCAAGCAGGTACTTTGTCGGGTAATCCATTGGCAATGCGCGCGGGCGTAAAAATGTTTGAAACACTTCGCCAAGCCAACTTCTATACGGATTTAACAGCAAAACTAGATAAATTACTGCAAGGCTTGCAAGCTGCTGCTGATGAAGCTGGGATTCCATTCTTTACCCAACAAGCAGGCGGATTATTTGGAATTTACTTTACAGATCAAACAGAAATCACCAGTTTTGATCATATTTTGAAATGTGATATTGATGCATTCCGTAAGTTTTTCCACGGCATGTTAAATCGAGGTGTAAATCTTGCACCTTCAGCATTTGAAGCTGGATTTATCTCTGCTGCACATAGTGATGAAGATATTGCCTTTACCCTACAAGCAGCCAAAGAAACCTTTGCTGAAATGAAGCGATAACTTAATTTACCCCATGTAGATTGCGGTAATAAATGAGCAGAATGAGCAGTCATTTTTAGTGAAGCTTCATTTAGAATAAAAGCCTATAGCCTTTGTACTATGGGCTTTTTTTTAATTTTAAATACGATAATTATGGACGAAAAGATGCAAACTAAACATTATTTAACGCTATCTGATGCAGAATTTTTATTGGACAAAGCACAACAATACGCTGTAGAACACCACTTTAATGTCAGTATAGCTATTGTCGATGAAACAGGAAATTTATTGGCAATGAAGCGGATGGATGGTGCATCGGCAATGTCAGCAAATTTTTGTCAAGAAAAAGCCAAATGCTCAGCACTGAGTCGTAGACCTTCTAGCGCTTATGAAAACATGATCAAAAATGGTCAATTCGGATTTTTATCCATGAATGCAGGTTTAGGTATGCTAGAGGGCGGAGAACCGATTTTATATCAAGATCATGTGGTGGGTGCGGTAGGTATATCAGGAGTAAAATCATTTGAAGATGCTGAAATTGCTCGACATGCCATTCAAGCCTTTCTTGCACAATTTGATTGAAACTCGATGCTTGAGTGAATGATGAGATTAAAGTGGCATTTGGAAATACCACTTTAATCCTGTTCAATCATAAACGATAGAATTGTTTAGCATTATGATGAAAGACTTTTTCAAGTGCATTTTCATCATATTGCATCACAATATCACTAAAAGCATCAATGATATTGACGAGGCTGGTATTCACCCGATCCATTGGGAAGTTGGAAGCAAACATGACTCGATATGTTCCAAAACTTTCTAAAGCATGCAAAATAAGTGGGGCAACAAGATCAATAATTTGCTGTTTCGATGCCAATTGTTTATTTTTATAAAATTGGTGCCCGAGGACAGGCATAAATAGCCCCGACATTTTTGTATACACATTTGGAAGAGTAGATAATTCTGCGATGTCTTCCTGCCATTGATAAAAGATGTTTTCCCGTGCTGTTTTAGACAATCCGGTATTTTGACCCACCTTGCCAAATAATCCTGCTGGTGTTCCCAAATGATCTAAAACGATGGAGGTTTCAGGAAAAATTTTTGCAAGTTCAATCACATCTGCAATTTGCTGAGAATATACCCATGCATCAAAGCTAAGGTTATGTTGAGCCAGTTGTTCAAAGCCTTTTAAAAATTTCTTTTGGGTATACAAGTGTGGTGTGTCTGTCCAATTATGCACACCTTTATCTTCATGGAAGGCAGCCATACGCCGTATACCACGTAATCGTTTAGATGCTTTTTGATGCAGTTTTAAAATTTTCTTAAAATTGCTATCACAAGGGTCAGCGGTAGCAACAATACCACCCAGTTTCACTGTATCTTCATTAAATGGTAAGGACTCAATAAATTCTGTTTCACCGACTACACCTTTACCTTTATGCTTTGCCCAACTTGCCTCGATATGAACAACCTGTTCAACGGCATAGTGCTGTAGATCATTTTTATAATCCTGTGGCAAATAAGGGCGTGTAATATGCTCGGTCAACCCAACAGTCTCAATCAAATCTTTGGGTTTAACCAAACGAACCATTTTATCTAACAGAAAAGGGCGCTGACCTAAAAGCTTCACAGCAAAAGCAGCTGCATGAGGCGTGCTATACGGATCCCACTGATGAATATGTGGATCAATGAGTGGAAAATTAAGTGTATGCATATAACGTCCAAATTGTTATTTATTATGCACATACCATACAATATTTTTATAAAACATGAATATTATTTGTTCGTAAATATTGCATTAGAAATATAGATGATTAGCGATTTTGACGTATTAATTTTATCAAGAAGAAGGATTTAGCCTCTAATATACAGAGGCTAGCGTCATATTTTTCTGAAACAAGTGATCAACTAAAACCATCAATGCTGATGATCATGTCCATCGTGATCATGTTTGTGCGTATGAAAATCTTCATCTTTTCGGAAACGCAGATAGTTTTCAAATTGCTCACAATATTCATCATAATTGTCTTCAAGCATCATTTGAAATTGCTGTAATACATAAGACATAACTTGTTCTTTTGCATCACGCATTTCATTGCCATCTTTGAAATTATTGGCAGCAACCCAAGTGTTAAAACGAGCAGTCGCAAACAACATCGCAGCACTGACTTGACCACGAAGCTCTTCAGGCTTTGCTTGTTTTCCCTTGACTGGGCGACAGAATTCATTGGCTTGTTTGATAAACTCATCTGCACGCTCAAAAAAAACAGCATTTAAAGCTTCTTCTTCAGTGATATCAGTCGCGTTGATTTTTTGAGACATGGTTTTTCCACATTAGGTATTTCATTGGTGAGCTATTATAGGCAATCCAGTGTTTAAACGAAACGCTTTACTTCATCCGTATCAGATTGGGGAAAATAACTTTCGAAATTTTCCTGATACTCGTCAAGATGGTCTTCAAGCATCAATTTAAATTGTTCGGTGTAATAATCTAGGATCACTTGTCGATCAGCTTTAAAGTCTGGTGCATTTTGATAAGAGCAAGCTGCATGCCAAACACTATAGCGAGCATTAGCGTACATAAAAGAGGCACTGACACTGCCTGGATTTGCGCTGAGATGAGAGACTTGATGATCAGCATCAGCGAATTGATTGGCAAGTGCTATAAACTCATCAGCACGTTCGTAAAAACTTTCATCTGAGTCAACTTGTTCAGTTTCTTCAAAAAAATCATTATTTTCAGACATAAGCTTTCCTATTCACAAGCTTGTTTCATTGCGATAACTATAGCATACTCAAAATAGCCTAAGCATAATAAATACTTCAGGAGCAGGTCATGCAAGATGCGATTGCTGTACAAAGTTTAAAAAGTGATATTGCATTATTACGCCAAAATATTTGGCCGCCGACGGAGCTTGCACATGTTGAAGGATTACCAATTTATTATGCACCACAAACACAAGTAGAGCATTACTATAAACAATGGCTTGGATTGATTGAACGGGCACAGGCACTCTATCAACCCTTTATGGAAGATGAGGTTTTAGATGCGATTCATTTACCGAGTCATTTAAACTTACCCCTGTTCTTCTTTCATGTGGATCGAATTCGTATCAATAAAACTCGTGCTAAAGAGTCTAAAACCTTTCGTGGTATTGCTGCTTTGATTGAAAAATGCGGGCAATTTGAGCCAAGTCAAATCAGTAAAATGACCCAATGGCTGGACAGTGATGATACGGCTGCCTTAGTTGCGCATCGTGAGTTTATTGATTTGCGTACTTATATTTTTCAACATGGGCAAAGCGAATACACCAGAACTCGATTTTATGTGAATGGGTTGGTGCTTGGTACTGAGCAAGGTTTTGAGTTGGTTGATGCCCGTGAAAAACCACGTAAACAACGCAATGACAGCTATGCCGATCCTTTGGCGGATAATCAAGTCTGGAAAGTTTTTGGAAAATATCGTTAATTAATGATGAGACGTTTCGATTTTTTTAAATTAAGTAAAAATTAAGCCCTGACGAAATCATTGTTTAATCAGGGCTATTCTTTTACAACTTTGTTTTATTTTACAGCATCAATTGCTTGGCTTGCTGTGGTATTAAACAAAGTACATTCAGATTTTAAACCATTGAGATAAGCTTGTTGTATTTGAGCATTGATACTGTATTTCCCAAACTGGTTCACAGCATCTTGATAATCTTGCTCATACTGCTGAATTTTATCTGTCAGGACTTCATAGTCACCAACAGTATAATAAGCGGCTTGATAATAGTCTGAGCCAATTTTAGCGACAGCAGCGATATGTCTGTTCGGTTGAATATCACGAGATAAATCTAAGCTAAAATTGCCCAGTTTCGCTTGAATATAACCATTTTGAAAATATTTTGACGGGTTATAACCTATGATAGGATCATTAGAATAAAGATCAGCAAAAGTAGTATTGGTTGAAGAAGATATTGATCTTAAACACGTTGAACCTGTTGGAAAAGTTTTGCCTTGTAGCTTTTTGACGTAATAAGCAGGATATGGTCCCATTGCATCGCTTAATGCACTGTTTGAACCAGCAAAATGATCAAAACCATTGATATATGGGCTAATTAATTTACCCGTTAGATTAACAGTTTCAAATTTTTCAGTTAATTCCAATTGCTTGTAGTTGCGTGTTGAATAGGGTGTAAATGTCCAAACAGTTGCTGATTTCGATTTAAGCGTGGCATTTTGATAGCCCAAATCTGTTTTACTCTTAGTTGCATCATACAATCCATCAGATGCTAAATATTGGCTTAAAAGATCGGATGCAGTGAACTGGGTTGAGCCATCTACCTTATATTCACCATCGATATACATTTGCTTATTTCTAAAGCTAAATTTTACTTTGTTAAACAAATAAGCATCATCAAGCGAACCGCCAGTTTCATAGCTAAACCACTCCGACTCATTGTTGCTGATATAATCCCCAGCATCTGAATCTCCTCCACATGCAGTCAAAAATAATGAAGAAATAATGGCAAAAGAAAGTAATTTAATTTTCATGAATTATTCCAAATTATAAAATATTAAAAATTTATGTGTATAAAAGTTCACGTTGTCATGATATTGAAACCTATTATTTTTTCAATACTTATTTTAAGCCCAGTATTTTCTCGGTCTTTTATCAATTTTAGTCGTGTCATTTTTTTAATCGATCATTTCAGTGTGTAGGTTTTTAGATGAATCAACATGACCATGATGTATGATTTATATTGATATTTAAAGTTATAACTTACTTTATAAGAGAAAGGCGAGTTATTGATGTTGAATCATTATTTTAAAAAGGATTTATAAAAGCAGTCGAATTTTGAAGACCCCATATAAAAATCACAATAAAGATCAGCATGTGTAAAATTTGAATTGGAGCAAAAACAAGTGCGTAGCGTCCGCCACCACTGATCAAAGCATTTATTGATTTCGCTACTGCATGTGCAGCTAAACCTAACAGGAATGCAAGTGATAACACAGCGTTACTTGGTTCACCTTGAATGACAATGGTTGCTAATGCACCATGAATTTCAAAAAGTGACGCAAGAAGTGTACCTGCAATAAGCCCTGCATCACCCAATAACAAGTTTAAACCATAAACACCTGCTTGAATTAAGGTTAAAGACCCTGCAATAATCGCAGCCTCTTTAAGACTAAACATGCGGCTATCAGTAGATTTGTTCGCTTCGATCGGTTGCGTATTACGCATGAGCCATAATGCAAAAATAACCAAAACGGTGATTGCAAGGAGGCTGGGTAAAACAATCACTTTAAACCAAGAAATACTTACACCAATGACAATAATCATTAATTGCAATAGTGTCGCTACACATGACATGAGTGCAGCACCAGCATTGGCTTTTGCATCAGCACGTCCGTTACGGACTTCTAATCCTAAACTGGCAACCGTTGCCGTACTGGATACAAAGCCCGATGCTAGAGAAGACAGAAGCAAAGCATTTTTTGTGGACAATAATCGTTTGGCAATATGTGCCAGTGCTTGCACAGCCAGAATTAAAGTAAGTAACTTTAAAATTACATAGGGATTAAGAACTGAACCCCACAATGGTTTATTCGGGGTAAGAGGAAGTGCAATCAGTAGTAATGCCAGCAGAAAGATTCCATCTCTAAATTCAGATTCGGTGATCCATTTTCCTGCAATACCATGCATAGAATGTTTGGTCATCAACAAGATTGTCAAAATGACAGATAAACCCGCAGCAAATGGTATATTCCACAGACACATTCCACCAATAAAGTAGGTCAGAATAAAGGCGATTTCAGTCGTAACCCCAGGATCATCGGTCTGATTTTTAATTGAGTATGCTACAACTGCGCCTGTGATTAGTGCACCCACGATGCCAAAATAGGGACCAAATAAAAAGCATACAGCGCCAAAGATTGAACAAATCGCAAATGATCTTAAACCTGCAAAACTACGTTGATTTTCACGTTGTTTGCTGCGTTCACGTTCTAATCCGATCAATAAACCGCAACCTAAAGCAGCCGCAATAATCGTAAATAAATCATGATAAGAATTGAAATCGAATGACATTGTTGGAATTAAATTCATAGCGCTCCCCCTAGAACCATGAATAGATTGTCTAATTTCAATGTAGCGTAAAGTATTCCTAAATCAAAAGCTTATTTTTGGCTTATCTATAATATACCGGTCAATTGAAAAAATTCAGCAAATACAAAAGTTAATTTTGTTATAGTAAACTGTGTTTTGGGGATATAACAATGCAATTTAATTTCGAAATCGATACAGCTTGGTGTTTAGAACAATTATTAAAAGACGGTCGAATTACTGAACGTGAAAAATTATTGGTACAGACGACGCATCGGCAACGTGATCAATTAAAATGGCATCCCTTACAGTGGATCGCAAATTTTAAGTTGGTTGATGCTCAAGACTCGGTAAAAAGACTGACACTAACTGTATTGACTGAATGGTTGGCTGAAAAAGCCCAATTGAATTTATTTACCATTGATCCATTAAAAGCAGATGTCACGTCTTTGACCAGTGTCATGTCTCAAGAGTTTGCATTGAGAAATAAAATTTTGGCTGTAGAAGTCAATGCAGATCGAATTTTGATTGGTACGGCACAGCCTTTTATGACCGATTGGGTTCATAATTTAGAACGCAGCCTCAGCCCAAAAAAAATTGAAAAAGTGGTGTTAAATCCAGAACAATTACAGCGTTATCTTACTGAGTATTACCAAGTCAGCAGAGCTGTGAGTAATTCACAAAAATCGAGTGCATATGATAAGGAAAATAAAGGCGTAGAAGCACTGTTACAATTGGGAGATACGCAAAATCCGGATGCCAATGATCAACACATTGTTAAATTGGTAGATTGGGTTTTACAGTTTGCCTTTGAGCAAGGTGCCAGCGATATTCATTTGGAACCACGAAAGGAAAAGGGCAAAATTCGTTTTCGTATCGATGGTGTTTTACATACCATTTATAACATGCCTGCCAATACCTTAACCGCAGTTATTTCACGAATTAAAATCTTAGGACGGATGAATGTTGCAGAAAAGCGAAAACCACAAGATGGTCGTCTAAAAACTCGTACTCCGAAAGGGCAAGAAACTGAATTACGCCTCTCAACATTACCCACTGCATTTGGTGAAAAGTTGGTGATGCGTATTTTTGACCCAGAAGTTTTGGTACGTAGTTTTCAACAATTGGGATTTGATGAACATCTATTGGCACAATGGCAGGGTTTAACTCAACACAGTCACGGGATCATTTTGGTCACTGGACCCACAGGTTCGGGTAAAACAACCACACTGTATTCATCGTTAAAGCAATTGGCTACTGAAGAGGTCAATGTCTGTACCATTGAGGACCCGATCGAAATGTTGGAGCCGAGCTTTAACCAGATGCAAGTGAATCAAGGGATTGAATTAGGTTTTGCAGATGGTATTCGCGCGCTAATGCGACAAGACCCAGACATTATTATGGTCGGAGAAATTCGTGATCAAGACACTGCAAATATGGCAATTCAAGCTGCTTTGACTGGTCATTTGGTGCTTTCAACTTTGCATACCAATGATGCACCATCAAGTTTGACCCGTTTGCATGATCTAGGTGTACAACCATTCTTAACAGCCGCAACAATTCTGGGCGTGCTTGCTCAACGTTTGGTGCGAAAGCTATGTCCACATTGTAAACAAGAAACTTTTATCAATGAGCAAGAATGGAAACATTTAACCTTTGGTTATCAAACCAAAACACCTGATTTTATTTTTAAAGCGGTTGGTTGTGAAGAATGTCGCCAAACGGGGTATAAAGGTCGTGTTGGTATTTATGAGTTTATGCCGATCAGCTTAGAGGCAAAACAGCGTATCAGCGCCAATGCAACCTTAGATGATCTTAGAATGCAAGCCAAGAAAGAAGGGATTGAACCCTTAAGAATAGCAGGCGCGCGTAAAGTTTTAGAGGGTGTAACGACTTTAGAGGAAGTGTTAAGAGTGGTACCTTTGAATTAATTCTTAGCTTTGCATCAAAAAATTGGAAATGAAGATATCCTAAGATTCACCTCATGTTGATTTGTTTTAATGGCTTTATTGAAACGATCAACATTGATGAGGTCAACGATGAAACTAATTTCTAAAACATTGCTTGCAATCAGCTTAATTGGTGCAACTTCTTTTGCTTCAGCAAATACAGCAGTGAATCAGTCTGCGTTAACACCCAGTTTAACCACTGTGAAAAATGCATTAACCCTAAAAGATGATACAAAAGTACAGTTACGTGGCAATGTGGTAAAAGCGATTGGTGATGAAAAATATCAATTCCGTGATAACACTGGAACAATCACGGTCGATATTGATGATGAATTATGGCAAGGTAAACCGATTGCCCCAAATACTACAGTTACTTTAATCGGTGAAGTTGATATCGACTACAAGCCAACCAAGCGAGTCGAAATTGATGTTGATGCAGTGAATTTTTAATGCTTTCGTTTAAAATCACTTATTTTTGATTCAAAATCGAACTTGCGACAAAGATGAGATGCATTGGCATCTCATCTTTGTGGTCCTTATATTGCCATCAACCCAATAACGATGATTTTTAGATATGGATGAAAGAGGGTAGATAATGCGAATATTGCTTGCAGAAGATGACCGCTCACAAGCTGAAAGTATCCAATCTTGGTTAGAAATGGATGGCTATAATGTCGATTGGGTTGAGCGAGGTGATCACGCCATTTTAGCCATAGAACAGCATGAATATGATTGCATTTTGCTTGATCGAGGTTTACCAAAGGCGACAGGAGATGAGATTTTACAGCGATTAAAAAAGCAATATCCTGACACACCAGTAATTTTTCTAACAGCTCGAGATACTATTCAAGATCGTGTACAAGGTTTGGATTTAGGTGCAAATGATTATCTGGTCAAACCTTTTAGTCTTGAAGAATTATCAGCACGAATACGTGCTCAGCTTAGACAAACACAAACCACAAACTTGCATGAAATCAAATATGCCAATTTGATTTTAGACACTCAGGCAAAAACAGTTTTTCAAGACCAACAAGCCATTGCATTAACAGCAAAAGAATTTCAAATTTTATATAAATTGATGCAAAAGCCTGAACATATTGTAACTCGTGAACAATTAGAAGCTTCTTTATATGCATGGGGGGATGAAATTGAAAGCAATGCGATTGAAGTTTATATCTATCAGCTACGAAAAAAGATTGGCAATCATTTGATAAAAACCATACGAGGATTAGGTTATCGAATGAATACACCGCAAGAATAAGCAGTGTGTTGATCCATTTTAAATGATTTCAATAGGGTATCTATGAGCCAAGCCATCTCGCTACAACATAAATTGATTAAAACATCCATGTTGAGTTCAATTGTGGCGGGTCTATTTGCTTTGCTATTACTCATCGCATTGTCTATTTACCACAACATGGATGTTCAAGATCAAATCATGGATGAAATTTCAGATATGCTGCTGATTTCAGATTTGAGTACTACATCGGGTTTTCAATTGGATGAGCTCAGTGATGAATTTGATATTCAATATCAATTGATGAATGGAGATAAACTTTTAACTCAATCCCCAGAATTTAAGTTAGACATAAGCAGTCACGCCAAGATAACTGATCAAGACAGTGCTTATGATTTTATTTGGTCAAATCATCAACTTTGGCGAAGCTATCATGCAAAAAATCCCGATTCAGGGTTAAGTGTCTATGTGATCCAACCGTTGAGTGAGCGCTTTAAAGATCTGTCGCAAAGCTTAATCAGCTATTTTTTAATTTTACTGAGTTTATGGGCGATCCAATGGTTGATTTTACATTTTTCAGTCAAAAAACAATTTAGATCAATTCAATCGCTTTCAACAGAAATTGCTGAGAAAAATATAAATGACTTAAGCTTGATTCAACAGCCTCAACCTGAATTTAAAGAACTACAACCGATGGTTAATCAGCTTAATCAGATGTTTATTCGACTGGAACAGGCATTAGTCGCAGAACAAAGGTTTACCGCAGATGCATCACATGAGCTACGTTCACCATTATCAGCAATACATATGCGTTTACAGTTGCTACAACGTAAATATGCTGAAGTGCCTGAAATTCGTCATCAATTAAGCCTAATCCAAAATGATGTATCTCGAGGCACACAAGTACTTGAAAATTTATTGTTGCTCGCCAGATTAGATCCTACAGATAAAAGTGATTTACCTAAAACTTGGGTCAGCTTGGAAAAGATGACTCATGGTGTTTTATCTGCCTTAGAGACATTTATAGATGAGAAACAAGTCCAACTTCATATTCAAAGTGAAGATGCAAATGTCGATGTAAATGAAGAATTAATGTTTATTTGCATCCGCAATTTAATTGATAATGCAATTCGATACACACCTCAGCAGGGCAATATTTATATTGATCTTGGTCATTTTGAAGGTTGGAAATTATTTGAAATTCAAAATGATGGTGAGGGAGTTTCAGAAGAGGTTATTGCTCGTTTAGGGGAGCGTTTCTTTCGTGCTTTAGGAACTCAAACACAAGGTTCAGGTCTAGGCTTATCCATTTGTAAAACTGTAGTCGATCTGCATCAGGGGAAAATTGATTTTAGTGCTTCCAAATACGGTGGCTTAAAAATTCGCTTATATTTACCTTAGATTCAGAAAGAAACGACAACAATATTAGCCATAAAATTGAGTAGTGATAGAGAAATGATGAATGACATTATTTGCTCATCGAGTTGTGTATCAAATAACTCTATTTACATGATCTTTTATAAATTGTTCAGCCAAAACTTAAAAAGCAGTATGCGCTGATTCATACTGCTTGTTCCCACGTTTTTTGTTTTAAATCAGTTGTTTTTATCGTTATTTAGTCAAAATTAGACGATTATTACGGGTTAAGCGTAAACGATATTCTTCACCAGCATGCATAATGCGAATTTCGCGTCCTAATGCAAATAAGTTGTTTGAGTGTAACATTGGAAGAGATTGGTGAGCTTCGGTGTTACGTGTAAATAGGCTAAATGGTGCGTTCATTATTCTGACTCCGAGTGGGGTGTTGTCTAAGTGATTTAAATGATAATCATTATCGAATAGATCTGTCAACGATAATTTTTATCATTTATAAAAAATCTATATTTGCTTACAATTGATTAAAACTTGAGGGCTCTATTTCTATGTCTAAACCCAGTGTTCATGTGGCGATTGCTTTATTACTGTTTCGAGGAAAAGTCCTTGTAGGATGGCGCAACGCTGACCAACATCAAGGCAATAAATGTGAGTTTCCAGGAGGGAAGATTGAAGCAGGGGAAACACCTGTTGAAGCATGTCGTCGAGAAATTTTTGAAGAAGTGGGGATTGGCATTCAGCAATGGCATGCTTTTGATGTGATTCATCATGAATATGATGATGTCGAAGTATTTTTGCACTTATTCCATGCCACTGTGAATGAGCAATATTTAGCAGATATTCAAAAACCATGGACATGGTACAGCCGTGATCAACTTTTAGGGCTGAATTTCCCTAAAGCCAATCATTCGATCATTCAGCGTTTATTTTGGAATCATCACATTAAAATTTCTGAGAATTTGAGCGAATTATGTCGAAACAAACAAAGTGTAGTGAATGCTAATGCGCTGAATGAAAGTAATCTGAATGAAGCTTCAGCACAACCACTGTTTTATTATCGCACTGAATTACTCACATCAGCAGTAGAACAAGTCCAGCAGTTAAACCTGCATGATCTGTCACGGTTGATCATCAATGTTGATATTTGGACACAATTGCCAGAATCTTTACAGAAAGCTGTGGCTGCTGTGCATTATAAACAGCAGCAAGTGATGGATTTGCAAATAGGGCAATTGCCCTTAGGCGTGCGTTGTATCGCAGCATGTCATGATCTGGTGTCTTTACAACGTGCGCACAGCTTGGGATTCGATGCGGTGATTCTTAGCCCTGTTTTACCAACTGCAACACACCCAGATGCACATAATTTGGGATGGGAACAGTTTAAGCAATATGCCAAAAGCAGTGATTTACCTGTATTCGCATTGGGAGGGTTAAGCCCTACTGATTTAAGCATTGCACAACACTATGGTGCTTATGGTATTGCAGGGATTAGCCAATTTTAACTTGAACTCATACCAAACATCTAAAGTAAGTTAAACCAATCCATAGCATTATTGAGAGTTTGTATCGTATAAATAAGGCATTTTCATAGCCTCATATTTTGATAAAAGTTTTCATTGATTTGCGTAGTCGATGCCTGACTTTTTAGAGATGAAAAGTAACAAAAATCTTTCGTTGATCAAAGGGGATATCCATATCACCCTTGACCAACGGTGGCAACCATGCTCCCAGCTACAATAGCAATATTGGGTGAAATTGGCTCGTGAAAAAGCTAAATCTATTCTATTTTTAACCTGAATCTTATATAAAATTTTTGGTGAAATACGATACTCGGAAATCTCATCTCCAACTATTTGAGGCAAGACTCCGCTAAGAACATTTTTTTTTAATAAGCTAAAGGTGTAGTTGCGTTGAACTCACATAAACTACACTTTTCAACTTTGAACTTAGAGGCTTTGCAGTTGCTTAGATGCTTCTGCAACAGTCTTTTGATTTTTCAATTGTTGTGCTGACTGTAAAATCGTATTCCAAAACACTTTCTTTTGTGCAGTTGTTTGAGCATAACTTAATCCTCGGCGTGCTAAGGACTCAGCGTTTGCATATTGCTTTTTTTGTTGGGCGATTCTCGCCAAATAAGAAAAAACTTCTGCGGATTGTGGGGCTAAACGTTGTGCATGCAAGGCAAAGCGTTCTGCTTCATCCCATTGTTGTTTTTGATAAGCAGTTTGGGCTTGTTGCATCAATTGCTTAAAGGCGGGAATACTTTGCCCATCCTCAAATTTTTGAGTTTGGGCTTTTTGTTGAGGCACGATGACAGTAGGGACTTTTTCACGTTTGATTTCAGGTCGCTCATAAGGTGTAATCTTTACACCATCAGGCGTTGGAACATTATTTTTTTGCTGTGATGTATCTGGCTTTTCGACAGGTTTTGTTGGTGGCTTGGTGTGTTGTGGTGTTGTTTGACAACCAGCTAAAGCCAATATTCCCATTAAACTTATTAGATAAGTGGTCTTGGTCACATTACGATTCATCATTCATTCCTATTCAAAAAGCCATTCCATCTTTACCTACAAAGTGAGAGGATTTAGTTGTTGTAACTCCCACTTGAAATCATACGACCTCTTGAGTCCTGTTCCATACTGTCTTCACTCTCACGAATGTAGTTGTCAATACTATCACCAGACTGTGTTTGCGAAGCGTTTTGTTGTGTATCGGGTACGTATTGTGGGTCCACTTGGTAATGTGGCATACCGCATTCAGTCGCACGATTTGGCACAGTATGACGTAATAGTGGAATATACATTGCACCTTCACAGCCTTGGGCAGACAATTCTCCAGTACGTGAATCAATCCATTGCCATGCAATATCATCTGTTTGACGCAAATTCACAGGTTTTTGACGTAACTGTTTCATCACATTAATCCAGACAGGCAATGCGCCTGATGAACCTGTCAACCCAGTGATTTTATTATTGTCTAATCCGAGCCACACCACAGCTAAGTTGTTACCCGAGTATCCTGCGAACCATGAATCACGAGTATCATTGGTTGTCCCTGATTTACCCGCAAGTTTAAGATCAGCTGGTAAGCTATTGTAAGCCGCTTTACCTGTACCCGATGACATGACTTGCTGTAAACCATAGTTCAATAAGAATGCGGCAGAAGGATCTATGGTTTGCTGAACATTTAAGCCGAAACGCTCTAGAAGACGACCATTTGAATCAACCACAGTACGAATGGCTTTGGTAGGATATTTAAATCCACCCGTTGCAAAGTTGCCATAAATACTCATTACTTCCATCGGTGACATATCAACTGCACCGAGGAAAATCGATGGATAATTCGGGATTTTAGAGGTCACGCCAAATTTAGTCAGATTATTGCTAAATGTTGAGATACCAAATTCATTACCCAGACGAACAGCTGACAGGTTATATGAGTTAGCAAGTGCTTGTGCTAAAGGAACATAACCATGACCAGAACCACTATAGTTTTTCGGTGTCCACGATTGGTTGCCATTGACAGGTAAACTAATCGGCGCATCTTCGATTTGAGATGCCCAGTTGTATCGCCCTGACTCCAAAGCGCTTAAATAGATCACAGGTTTGAGCAAAGAACCTACTTGGCGCTTGGCATCAACTGTACGGTTAAAACCAGTAAAGTCTTGTGTAGAACCTACAGCAGCAATCAATTCACCATTTTCAGGGCGCGTGACTAAAACTGCACCCTGTAAGTCTTTTAAACGTGATGGATTGGCATTGGCTAATCGAGTCACAGTGTCTCTAAAACTATTTTGAACTTTGGTTTGTGCAATTGGGTCAAGCGTTGTAAAAATTCTTAAACCTTGATTGGTTAGGTCAGACTCTTGATATTCTGTTTTAAGTTGACGACGTACAATATCGAGAAAGTCTGGGAACTTCGCGGTTCCTAGCGTTGGTTTACGTACAACATTCAATGGACGCGAAATTTCTTTTTCATATTGTGCTTGATCTAAGTAGCCCATCACCAACATATTGTTCAAGACAATATCTCGACGTTTTTTTGCCCCTTCAGGATTTTTCCAAGGATTAAACAGGGTAGGTCCTTGTACCAAACCAACTAAATAAGCTTGCTGTGAAATATTTAGTTCACTGAGTGGTAATCCAAAATAGAACTGTGAAGCTAAACCATAACCATTGACCGAATAATTCCCGCTTTGCCCCAAGTTTACTTCATTTAAATAGGCTTCAAGAATTTCATCTTTACTATAATGAAGCTCTAATAAAAGAGACATGAGTGCTTCATTGACTTTACGTTTCAAGGTTTTTTCAGGGGTTAA
The DNA here is from genome assembly GCF_000335555.1 of Acinetobacter sp. WC-743. Taxonomy (NCBI): domain Bacteria; kingdom Pseudomonadati; phylum Pseudomonadota; class Gammaproteobacteria; order Moraxellales; family Moraxellaceae; genus Acinetobacter; species Acinetobacter sp. WC-743. The sequence continues at coordinate 58,042 of NZ_AMFQ01000104.1, forward strand.
GAAAAAGTTCTTCACCAATTGTTGAGTGAGTGTTGAACCACCTTGACGCTTTCCGCCTGTTACGTTACTGACCAGCGCACGTGCGGTACCACGGAAAGATATCCCGTGATGACGATAAAAGTTACGATCTTCGGTTGCAATTAATGCTTCGATCAAAGGTTTTGGAACCTTGTTGAGTTTAATCAGTACACGGTCTTCATTATGTTGCGGATAGATTCCACCAATCAACATGGGTTCTAAACGTGCAATTCCAGTATTGGTTGGCTTGGTGGCTTTGACATCAGAAACAGTATCTCCAGCAAAGGTCACTTGTAAAACTTGTTCTGGGTCAACGCTGTCGCCAAAGTCGAAGCCTCGTGTATGAACATAGACAGAATTGGGTTGGCTGATATATGTTCCAGACTTGGTATAACTGTCACTGTTTTTATAACCCAACAGTTTAAGCTCTTGTTCAAATTCTGTTTGTGCAATAGGCGCAGTTGCATATATTTCTAATGGTCGCGCAAATACTTTCGCAGGAATGTCCCAGCGGTTTCCTTCGAACTTGTCCCGAATAACATTGTCGAGTCGAATTAAGTAGATACTAAATGCAAAAAATGCTGCAATGACCAATACACAAAAAATCAGTGCAATCAAGCCTATACCACGTTCGTTCTTCATATACAGATAATAAAACCCAATTTATTTTCGCTAATCATGCGAAGCTTTTCTTAAATTTGCAATAATAAATCTGTGAAATACACAAATTTAAAGCCTTTTTGGGTATTCTTGTTATTTTTCGTTGATGAATGATTTTATAAACATATTCTGAAAGTGCTATGATATCTCAGAATTTCAGTGGAGCTAAAGCACCTGTGCAGATTTCACCAAAGACCTTTCGTAACATTGGTTTGATTGGAAGACCAGATAAATCTTCTGTGGTTGATACGCTTTGCCTTATACACGATCATTTATTGAGTTTAGGTTTACATCCGGTTTTTGATACCGCAACAGCAGAACTTGTCCCCTATACCAATACTCAAACTGTCAGTAAGAATTTACTCGGTGAGGTTGTAGATTTAGTCATTGTTGTTGGTGGCGATGGCTCCTTATTACATGCAGCACGTGCATTGGTGAAATATAATATTCCCGTATTAGGTGTCAACCGTGGTCGACTGGGCTTTTTAACGGATATTAAACCAACTGAAGTGATTTTTAAGCTCGACCAAGTCTTAAAAGGTGAATTTCAACTTGATCGCCGTTTCTTACTTGAAATTGAAATTCGCAGTAAAAATGAAACGATTTATGATGCAATTGCATTGAATGATGTGGTGCTACATTCAGGTAAGTCTGTACATATGATCGATTTCGAACTGAATATTGATGGGCAATATGTTTATCGTCAGCACAGTGATGGTTTAATTGTATCTACGCCCACAGGTTCGACAGCATATGCATTATCGGGTGGGGGACCGATTCTCCATCCAAGTATGGATGCGATTGCTTTGGTTCCGATGCATCCACATACCTTGTCTTCGCGTCCAATCGTTGTGGGTGGGCAGAGTGAAATTAAGATACTGATCCGTGAAAACCGTGTATTGCCGATGGTGAGTGCCGATGGACAACACAGTGTTTCATTAAATGTTGGCGATAGTTTGCATATTCGCAAACATCCATTCAAACTAATACTTTTACATCCGCCAGGTTATGACTTCTATATGGCTTGTCGTACTAAACTTGGTTGGAATCAAGATTTTGATTCTTTTCAGCGGGATTGACCATGAATATTGAACAGATGCTTTCTATTTTAGATGCTGATATCGTTGAACGATTAAAAACAGCAGTAGAAATTGGGAAATGGCCAAATGGTGTGGCACTGACTGCTGAGCAGCGTCAAACTTGTATGCAAGCGGTAATCGCTTGGGAACATCAAAATGTTCCTGAAAAAGAACGTACGGGTTATATTGATAAAGGTCATAAAGAAGAGGGTGAGGAATGTGACTCACATGTTCCTGAACCAGAATTTAAACCAATTCGTTTTATCTAACTGTGTAAAAAACCTTTGAACCATAAAGTAGCCTTACTTTATGGTTCAAATACTCAATAAAAAAACAATAATAGGGTCTGTTGACATTTAGGGTTCATAATTTAACCTACAAGGGGAGCCATAAAAATATACAAGCTAATGCAACAGAACTTTCATAGTTCCGTTTTAACTTGTCGTATCGAGTGGCTATCCCTCTAAATTGCTTTAACCTACAAAACATATTTTCTACTAAGTGCCTGATTTTATATAAATACCAATCCATATGGTCATTGTTTGATTGGCTATTGGTTTTTTTAGGTATATTTGCTTTTGTTCCAGTTGCTCTAATCTGCTGTCTTAATGGCTCTGAATCGTAGCCTTTATCTGCACATGCAATCTCTGCCTCATTTAAATCGAGTTTTGAAATTAAATCAGGTGCGACTTTAACATCATGTGTGGTTCCATCAGTAATAATGAAATCAATAGGATTCCCATTTGAATCTACTACTAAATGTATTTTGGAGGAGTTTCCTCCAGCACTTTTAGAGATTGCCTGATCAGCAATACCCGCAGAATGTTGATGAGCACGAATATGGGAACCATCGATGAATAGCCATTCCATATCGGTATTCAGTGATAATAATTTGAATATAGTGAGTAACTTACCACTACTTGACCAGCGATTAAAACGTTTAAAAATAGAGTTCGGTTGTCCAAA
>NZ_AMFQ01000105.1:0-495 GCF_000335555.1 Acinetobacter sp. WC-743
TGTTCATACTGCATCAGGTACAGACAAGAACTACGATCTGACCTTTGTCGATGGTGCATTGGATATTGCCAAAGCCAAAGCAACAGTAACTGCGAATAGTGTATCAACTGTTTATAACGGTAAAGATCAAACAGCATCAGGCTTTACAGCAAGTGGTTTAGTCAATGGTGAAACTGAAACTGTGCTTTCAGGTGTAACTGCATCCGTAAGTGCTAAAGATGCAGGCAGTTATGCGAACAAAGCCAATGGTGTCGATAAAAACTATGACTTAACCTTTGTTGATGGGGCTTTAGACATTGCTAAAGCCAAAGCGACGGTGACTGCGAATAGTTTAAACACTGTATATAACGGTAAAGATCAAACAGCATCAGGCTTTACAGCAAGTGGTTTGGTCAATGGTGAAACTGAATCTGTACTTACAAGCGTGACGGCTACTGTTTCTGCTAAAGATGCAGGCAGTTATGTTCATACTGCATCAGGTACAGACAAGAACTA
>NZ_AMFQ01000106.1:0-30535 GCF_000335555.1 Acinetobacter sp. WC-743
AGGATGAGGAGCGGAGCTCCGCAAGCGCAACCATCAATAGCGTTTCATTTCTCTTGATCAATAAAATGAAAGCGAACAATAGATTGTTTGATGATCTAAAGCTTGCACTGCCACGCTTTACTTCTAAAGTTTAAATTGTTTTGCGTCGGCGATGCTTCACTTTTCAGAGATGAAAAGTGACAAAAATCTTTCGTTGAGCGAGGGGTACATCCTCATACCCCCGCTCAACATGGCGACATCCATGTCGCCTCACGATAGCAAGACCATCTATGATTCAAAAGTACAAAATAAATGAATCATCCAAATCACTTGTATGAATAATCAGGCGGTTTGGCTATATCATCTTTCATCAAGGATTTTTATCGAACTCAGGTTAATTAACATTTCACTATCACTGGTGAACTTAGATTTTGGCAATGTAAAACCAAAATTGAATTGTTAGATAAAGATGTCATTAAATTAATTGACGATTGGTAAGGGGGAAATGCTGATTTATCTTCAGGTCATTCTGAATTGATTAAAATCGTGCTGAATTAATTTCAATCATAGCCAACATATTCAAATCATATATACTTTAATTTTGATATAAAAAAATGAAATTTGTGGAATTGGTATATTCATTGCTTAAATATCCAGTTCTTATTTAAGCTGTTGAGCAAATGATGCAATTCAAAAAAATAATCCATGCTATTGGCATGTGCGGTTCCCTGCTATTGGCAGCGTGTAATAATGATTCACACAATACAAATCAAAATAGCGATACTCAGAAAGCTTTACAACCCATTGTAATTCAAGGCGCATTACCTGTTGAGTCTGAGCAAATGGCAGCAAAATTGACCAATGCGACTGTTGAAACTGTGGGGGGATGGAAGTTTTGGAAAGGGACTTATCAGGGCTATCCCGTGATTATCTCTAAAACCCGAATGGGAATGAGTAATGCGGCAGCTGCAACTGCAATCGCAATTGAGCGGTATAAGCCTATTGCGATTATTAACCAAGGGACATCGGGCGGGCATGATCCAGAGCTCAAAGTTTATGATATTGTTTTGGGACGATATACAACAAATATTGGTGCTTTCAGGACCCCTAAAAAAGCGTTGGGAGAAGGTTCAAACGCTTTAGAATGGAACGAAGCCTTTGATGTACTACCTGATGATGAATCTGATCCAGAGCCGATTGCGATTCGGAAGTTCGAAGCGGATGCTGAGCTTTTAACAGCAGCTCATCGTGCTCAGAATAATTATACACAGGGTAATGTTGTTGAAGGTACCATCGGTTCAGCTGATGTGTGGAATAATGAATTAGATCGAATTGCATTTTTCCATAAAAACTATGCAACATCGGTTGAAGAAATGGAAGCTGCCTCTGTTGCACAAATTGCCAGTCAATTTAAAGTCCCTTTTTTGGGTATTCGAGTGCTATCAAATAACATTACCAATGGTGGCGCATATGATGCAGGCACAGGTGAAGCATGCCAGCACTATGTTTTAGATGTCGTGGTTGAATATATGAAAGCAAAACAAGCGGCTTTGAAATAACAATCAATCCTGTCGGAAGCGGTTTTAAAGTGGGTGATTCTTACGATCATTCCATTTTTTAACCACACTCCAACGCCAGTAAATACGTGTCACAATAAAAAGCAAAGATGCACAGACCAATGCCTCAATAAAAAGCCCTGTGGCTAAAATTTTTGCCAAACTAAAATCAATATGACCATGCCCAAAGTTTTTAATCCAATGGATGATTTGATGGAAAACGCCCAGTAGCATCTCTTTGTTGATCATATGCACATGATAAATTTTAGAGCCAATCCAAAATGCAAAAATCAAAATGGGAACAATAGTGATTGGATTCATAATCCAAGCCAAAATTAAACCAATTGGAAGATTGGCTTCAAACAATAACACAGAAAAAATGATCAACAATGTATGAAACGGAATGGGTAAAATTCCCCAGAATGTACCAATAAACATTGCCTTAGAAATTGACTTTCGATTGACGTACCAAAGCTGAGGACTTAAGGCTTTATCACCAAAAATCTTCATAAATTTCAAATTATTGACCCGCTCGGGGGAGGGAAGCCAAGACTGAAAAAAATGCTTTGCCATAAAATTAAAAAATGAAAGAAAGGCTACTATTGTGCATCAATGTAGAGAAAAACAACAACCTTTCGGACAAAATACCTAAAATAGTGAAGGGAGGTTTTGATTGAATAATAGACATTAAAGCTGAAAATTTGCTTAAAATCAGTCATATTCGGTCAACACATTCACTGCGCTCCATTTTAATAAGTTATTTTGTGAACTGGTTCACTTTATTTTATGGAACATACTGATTTAAAAGATAATATTTGGAATATAAAAATGAAAATATGATTATTAAAGGAACAACTAATGATGAAATGACTTAACAGTCTTTTGGTGATATAATATTATAATGTATTGAAAATAAAAGCTATTTGTGTATTTTGCTATCCATATTCATATGTTCTCTTACAATTCTTTTTTTGCCAATCTGAATCAAAAGATTTAATCTGCGGTCAATTGATAGATGAGGTCATTTAATGATTTCATGGTTTTTTATCGGTCTGGTGGTGACGATTCTTTTAACCCCAGGACCAACCAATACGCTTTTAGCATCTTCTGGAATCCAAGTTGGAATTCGAAAATCTCTCCCTTTAATTCCAGCAGAAGCGCTAGGATATTTTATCTCCATTACTGTTTGGGGATTAATCATTGGAACTGTATCTAAGCAGTTCCCAAGTGTGCCCGTTATTCTGAAATTATTCAGTGCTGGTTATATCTTATTTCTAGCTTTAAAGTTATGGCGTACAGCGAATCAAGACGAAGACTTTAGTCAAGCAACAATTCGTGCGCGGGAGCTATTTGTAGCAACGCTGTTAAATCCTAAAGCCTTACTTTTTGCTTCAGCAATTTTTCCAACCTATGTCTGGCAAAACACTTCAGCTTATACCTCTCATATGCTGGTATTTTTATTGTTGATTATCCCGATTGCATTCTTTTGGACATTTATTGGTTCAGTGATCTGTAGTAATAAAGTCACTTGGTTAAATCAACGTAATATGCAAAGAACAGCTTCTTTGGTTTTAGTCAGCTTCACCGTACCACTCAGTTATTCTGCTCTTTTAAGTTTATAAGGTCGTTCCTCGTGAAAGGCTGTGGATTTTGCTTACAGACTGAAGCAAAGCTATTTCGCAAGAAACATTCCTTTCAAAAGCAATTTCAGTTAAAGTACAGCGCAGTAAACAGCACAGTTTTGGGATAGAAATAAATGGCCATTAAGTCTGATCGTTGGATTCGCGAAATGAGCGAAAAACACGGTATGATTGAACCGTATGCAGAAAACCAAGTTCGTTATGATGAACAGGGTGAGAAGCTAATTTCTTATGGCGTTTCAAGCTATGGTTATGATGTCCGCTGTGCACGTGAATTTAAAGTCTTTACAAATGTACATTCTGCAATTGTAGACCCTAAAAATTTCGATGATCGTAGTTTTATCGATATTGAATCTGATGTTTGTATTATTCCACCAAACTCTTTTGCTTTAGCACGTACAGTCGAATATTTCCGAATTCCTCGCAATGTTTTAACTGTTTGTTTAGGAAAATCAACTTACGCTCGCTGTGGGATTATTGTCAACGTCACACCGCTTGAACCTGAGTGGGAAGGTCATGTGACATTAGAATTTTCCAATACAACCAATTTACCAGCTCGTATTTATGCAGGTGAAGGTGTTGCTCAGATGTTATTCTTCGAATCGGATGAAGTTTGTGAAACATCTTATAAAGACCGTGGTGGTAAATACCAAGGTCAAACAGGGGTCACTTTACCTAAGACCTAAAAGAGAATCAGTTTAAAAAGCAAGTGAAATACTTGCTTTTTTTATGTTTTAAATGATCAATATATAAATGTAATGTGATATATAATTTTATTTAAATCTTCGATTTTTAATAATTAAAATATAAAGTTAAGAATAATTTAAATGTCTATTAAATTATTTTAAATTAATGATTTTTATCGGAATATACAAATATTTTCTCGGTATAAACTTTGATCTGTGCTACAAATGAAATCATTAAATATATGCTAAATATAATGTGATTTATATTGTGTTATTCATATCGGATTTGAATGATTATTTAGCGTAGTAATAACAAATAAGGTCAAGCTTTGCTCAGGATGGAAGCGCTATGTCCCAGTTTAAATTTCTAAATGTTGTATTATTTGCATTCAGTGGCTTAACCATGAGTTCAAGTAATGCAGCAACTCTACAGCCACTTTCAGATCAACAATTGTCAGAAACGACCGGTCAGGCGTTGATGAGTCTGAGTTATTTAGCACCTACAGATACAACAAATTTAGAGGCTCGTCGTGCTGGAGGTGATAGTAGTGTTGGCTTTTATAAATTAGGTCTTGAAGCAACAGTTGAATTAAATGCGAACATAAAAAAGCTTCAATTAGGATGTGGAGGCAGCAACGGAAGTGGTTCTTGTGACTTGGATTTAGATAATGTCTCTTTTGGTTGTATTGTAGGGGCATCAGGCTATTGTATTACAACTGCAACAACAAATCCTAAGCAACCCGCTGGTCTTGATAGTAATAACTCGATCAGTAATCAGGTAAATATGAAGGATTTTGTTTTAACAAATCCATATTTTCAATTTGCAATTAAAAATCCCAACAGTGCCTCAACACGAGAAGTGGTTGGCATTCGTATTGGCGCTGAAAAGGCTGAAGGACCGTTATCGATTGGTAGTCTAAACACATTTAGTGGTTATTTTACTGGAAAAGCAAATCTCACAATGCAAGGTGAAACGAATGTTTCACCTGTAAGATCAAATACATGGAATACAAATGCAATATCGACACCGAGTGCCTTTTTAGGATTGGATGATGCAACAATATTAAATATAGGTTTGGCTTCAGTAAAATATAGTGAAATTACTGCAAACTATTCAACTGTGAGTCGAAATGGTCTAGCGGTTTCTGTTATTGGAAATCGTGTAACTCAGGCGAAAATACAAGGTTTAGATTTAAGTGCAGTGGTCGATGATATCATGAATGGTACTTCAACAACTTCTGCACTTGAATTAAATACAAGCAACTCCTGTGTAAGGATTATTGGTATTTGCTCTGGATCTTTTGGTGCTAATATTGGTAATGCACTTTTACCGGTATTAAGAGGAGGGATCTCTGACTACATTAAACAACAGTTGGCGACAGGTTTAGGTACCACTGTTTCTGGTCTAAGTACTTATCAAATGCCTTATAACTTAAGTAATGTGCATCAAATAGATGTGAATTCTAATACTTTTGGTATAGCCCTATCTGGACAGAATTTACAATATCCAGATTATGCTGCGGCTGTGAGTAAAGGTTGGAGTATGTATCTTCAGGATGCTTTTACACTCAATATTTCAGATAAAGTAAGTAGTCTCGTCAGTAATATTGCGTCTAGTTCAAATGCGAGAGATGGGAATATTACATTATTGGAACAGCCATATCGTAATTGTTATGGAAATATGACATTCTGTTAACAGCAGGCTCTTCTAAATTTGTTTAGGGGAGTGTATTTTTCTAATTTTTAGAAAGTTTAAAAAATTAAACTTCTACTGATGTCTTTAGCATCATCCAGATAATAAAATTTGAATTGACTAAATTTATAGCGTTTTTTATTGTCATTTTTAAGAGAGTTTTGTTCAGTATGATAACTGTAGTGTTTAGACAAAATAACAAATATTTTTTATTATCGTAAATCACTATGATATGAATTTAGAGTTTTTTTTGATACTGTTTAGTGATATTTTTATGAAAATAATAATAAAATAAATGCTGTTTTTATTAGACTTAATTGTTAATAATTTAAAAAAAGTTCTTTGTTTTACGATAAGAATTTATATCTTAAACAATCAATGTCTATAGGCTTTCAAAAAATTACATTTTTTTAATTTTTAAGATTTATTAAATAAAAATATGATAGCTTAAATTAATTAGCAGAGCTCTGAGTTAAATCAATTTTAATGAGATCGAAATATTGATTTTATTTAAAATGATACTGAATTGTTAAAAGTAAGAGCTGAATAATTTTGGACATCATCTAAGGATAGAAAAAATGTTCACATTTAAGCCTTTGTACTTTACTCTTTTTTCTTTCAGTGTTTTTAGTACATCTATTTTATATGCTGAATCTTTGACTTTACACCGTTTGACTGATGAGCAGTTGGGTGAGACAACGGGGCAGGCATTGATGAGTTTGTCTTATATAGCACCAAACGACTCAACCAATCTGATGAATAAATATAGTAGTGGTTCCAATATTGGGTTTTACAAGCTTGGGCTTGAAGTTGATATGGATTTAAATGCAAATATCAGAAATTTGCAACTCGGTTGTGGTGGAATAAATGGCGCAGGACAATGCGATATAGATATAAAGAATCTTTCACTCAGCGGATTACCAGCGAATTATAATCCATCAAGTGGCAACCCTCCAGATTTTGGGGCAGCTGGTCGAGCTTCTACAAGTGCTCAATTGACTAATCCATTTATGGAGTTTGCTGTAAAAAACTCAAATTCAGCATCGACTCGTGAAATAGTTGGTTTACGTTTTAGTGCGGAAAAAATTACAGGACTTCTGACTGCAGGTTTAATCAATGGAATTACTCCAACTTCCACAGATGGGATTCAGTCACTGAGTGGTTTTATGCGTATTGCAGCAACTTCAGGTGAAGCTTCGACAAAAGCAACTGTGTTCGGGAATCAGGCAAATCATCAGATTCAAGGTTTGCTCAGTGCATTGGGAAGTAACAGAACATTTACTTCGCAACCCGATAGCCCAGATACTCAGGGCATTACTCTCCCTTCATTGAAAGCAGCATTTTCAATACCTGAGTTTCAGGTTAATGGAAGTCGATTGGATAATGCAAGTGTTAAGGGAATTTCAACAAAAATTGATTCAATCGCATTGGATAGTGGTCCACTGAATCAACTCAAAGTTAATTTCCCTTCGATATGTGTTTTTATATTTTGTGCTTCACAGTCTAAAATTAAATTGGCAAATGGATCGGCTGTACAAAATTTAAATATGGATATTACTTTTAATCAAGCATTAAGCATGTTTCATAATATACCGCTCACAGGTTCTGGTGGATATCTAAGTTTACAACAGCAAGCCTTACTTTGGCCTGGAAATTATGTAGATTCAAATGATATGACTGGTAAAACAATTGCAGAGATGCTTAACAGTGATGTTGCAAAAAAAGGATGGTGGATGTCTTTCGCAGAATCAGTGCAATTAGGTTATTTAAAAGCAACTCAAGAAGTAGATATTACAAATGTGTTACCGCAGGTAGCTGGTTTAATGACTACAGAATTATTAAAAGAAGAAAATAGGGTAAAGGTTCCTGCAGGTGCTGCTATTGGTGCAATTATTGGTCTAACATTGACAACGCCTAAACCAATCGTGGTTGACTTGAATGATGCAACGCTTGCTAATCCAGTAAAACTGACCTTAGCCAATCTACAGTTAGTAAATCAAAATTTGACACCCAATTGCTATGGTTCATTAAAATTTTGTTAAATTAATTTTAGCAATAATAGCTTAACTGTTATGTTATAACTTTAAGGTGATGATTTGGTTTTGTTGTATCTTTTAAGCATCTAATTTTAAAAGAATATTTAATTCGCGATGGGCGTAAAATAACTAAAATTAACGACTTATATTTTGTGCAATAAAGCTGTTTAGAAATACACCGTATCCAGGGTGTTTGGAAGTGCTTTACCAGTTTTAACTCTTTTAAAGTTAAGTAAATATATAAAATAATTTTAAAATGAGTGTAATTTGAAAGGATTACTGTTAAGTTTAAGTGCTTTATATTTGTTATTGATTTTTAATTTAATTTTCTCATGATTGATGGGATTATGCGCTTTTTAAGATCAATTAAATTTAAATTATTTCCCCATTTTTAAATTACATTTTTGTTATCAAGTTAAGATTAATTAAATAATTGTTATAATAATGCTAATAAACAATATAGCTCTATATACATTTCTAAGCTAAAAGCTTAATTTTATTAATTTTTAAGATTAGGTTTTTGCTTTAAATAAAAAAATAGGGCTCAAGAAATTTTGAACATAGTTTAAGGATGAAGAAATGTTCACGTTTAAGCCTTTGTACATCACGTTTTTTTCTTTAAGTGTTTTTAGCATGCCTGCTGTATATGCAGAGTCTACGACGCTGCAGCATATGTCTGATGCACAATTGGCTGAAACAACAGGACAAGCACTCATGAGTTTATCTTATATAGGACCTACTGATGTCACTAATCTTGAATCAAAAAGGCTAGGCGGAGATAAAAATATTGGATTTTATAAATTAGGTTTAGAGGCTGAACTAGAGCTTAATGCAAACATTAAAAAACTCCAATTGGGTTGTGGTGGCGTAAATGGTGCAGGTGGATGCGATATTGATATTGATAACCTAAGTTTGAGTGGTATAGCCGATACTCGGATAGGTAGAACTTCTTCAAGTGCTAAATTAACTAACCCGTTTATTGAGTTTGCTATAAAAAATCCACAATCTGCATCACAAAGAGAAATTGTTGGTTTACGTTTAAGTGCTGAAAGGGCTGTTGGGTTATTAACAGCTGGGCTGGAAAATTCTAATCAAGCAAATGGAATAAATAGTTTAAGTGGTTATATGAAAGTTCAGTCGGGAATAGGTGATTCAGTGGCTGAACAAAGTAAAGTCAAAGGATATGCAAATACAGCAGCACAATACATGGATTTATCCAAATATCAAATAAAAGGAAATCTTGTAGCGTTAGGATTAGCTAATGCTAGTTTTATTACAAATGGGGGAGGATTTAGTATACCAGAAATGAATAAATTACCTTTTGAAACTCAACAATTAATAGTTGTGGGGAATCGTAAAACATCGGCAGAACTTTCAGCAGAAGTGAGTATCCCAACAATTAATTTAGGAACTGGTGCAAATTTTCCACCAGCAGGTAGGGTAGAAAGTAATATCTTTGGTACAACAACAGCTGTTTATACCGCTGGTTCACCAGTAAATGCTGCTGTAACAGGTTGTCAAAATTTAACATTCCTTCCGACCTGTATAATCGCATGGAATGGGCGTCAATTTTCAAATATTCGTATGTCTGGAACTGTGAGCGGTGCTAAGGCTAAAGTTAACTTTTCTGAAAGCTTAGGTTTTATACATAATCTAAAAATTGATTCGCCTGTTTCATTGAGTTTGCAACAAATAAAAATACTATGGCCAGGTTCTGAAAGTGCAAACTTGGCTGAGCGCGGTTGGTGGTTAGCATTGCAAGATCCAGTTTCAATTGGTGTGGTAGAGCCTACAGATAGATTATCCATTGAGCCACTTCTAGGGCAATTTGCGCAAAAGGCAGGGAGCTACTTACAATCAAACCCTGCAACGACCTCTGATCTATTAGGTGTTTTAATTGGTAATGGAATCAGTGCGAATCTAGGAAATGTAAATTTGTCTGGAGTTTCTCCTTTACAGATGAATCTTTCAAATTTAAGGCTAAAGGGGCAAGATTTTGTACCAAATTGCTATGGTTCACTAAAATTTTGCTAAGCTTCTCTGGATACGCATTTGTAAAGATAATTGAGTAGATCCCTATTTCTTTATCCTGTTATTTAACTTTCTTCTATGAATTGAGTTTAGATAATTGAACAGGTCAAAACATATTTTGATCTTTAAATTTTTGTCATTGATTTTTATCATTTTATAGGTGGTATATCAAATATAAAAGTATGTTGTGATTTTAAAAACTAAGAATTTTATTTGATATTTTTGATCTAATATTCCTGTATTTATCCATAATAAGAAAAACTATTTTTGATTATTAAATTTCTAATTTTGGCTTTATCAAATCTTCCAATGTTTAATAGCTTATGTTGATATGAATAAAATACAGAGTAGGTAGGTGCATGCCTTGGTTAAATATTCTTATAAGTATTACGTTTTTATTTGAATTTTTGAAAATCAATAAAAAGTGAAAATTGAATCATAGTGAAATTGAAAAAGTTCTTTCTTACCCTTCATGTTGCTAGAGTGAGGTGAATTTTAAGACTAAATGCTAATTTAATAGAGGACTTTTTAAAAATATTATTGTAAAGATAATATAATAAATCATGTATTTTGCTAAAAATTTGAGTAAGTCATAATTCTTTAGGGTGTTTAAGGTATAGATTAAATTATTTTATTTAAGGTTTTAACTTTAAACTGTTGATTTATTTTGATAAAAATAATTTTATTCTTGGTTTTAATTGTTGTTTACATGTGGGAAGCTTATTTTAAAAGCATTAGCATTTTGTCGGAAATATAGCTTAATTTTAAATAATTGTGATAATTTACACAAAATGTGATTTTCAATTGAAAACTAAAAAACTTTTTAATGTGCTAAGGGATTTAAATTTATAAAGTTTTTCTTAAATAAAACTTGGCTAATTAAAAAATAGAGTGTGACAATTCTGAGCATAATCTAAGGATAAGGAGATGTTCATGTTTGAGCTAAAAAAAACTACAGTATTTTTTTTCTTTAGTATTCTTATATTGCTTTTTGCACAGGGTGTAAATGCATCAACGGTTACAATGGAAGCTATTCCAGATTATGAATTATCTAAAGTCCATGGTATTGCGTCACCTATGGAGAATTTATCAGATGAGGAATTAGGAGAAGTCGATGGGCAGGCTTTAATGAGTCTGTCATATATTGCACCTTCAGACTCCAATAATTTAGAAAATAATGTGAATGGGATTAAGAACATTGGATTTTATAAACTAGGTTTAGAAGCCCAGCTTGAACTAAACGCAAATATAAAAAAGCTTCAATTAGGTTGTGGTGGAGTAAATGGAGCTGGTGGATGTGATATTGATATGGATAATGTGAGTTTATCTGGTTTGAAGCTGGATAGTTCTGGAAATCCATTACCTATGACTAGAGAAGAAAGAGCTTCTTCATCGGCTCAGCTAACAAATCCATTTATTGAATTTGCAATAAAAAATCCGAATAGTGCATCACAACGTGAAGTGGTAGGTTTAAGAGTTGGATCAGAATTAGCTAAAGGTTTATTAACTATAGGTCAAAATGATGGAACAATTAATGGTATAAATTCATTAAGTGGATATATGAATATTGCTCCAACTGATGGAAAGACAAAAACTGCAGTTGGGCAAATGAGGGAGGTATTTACAGGAAAAGTAAATATTGGAGGCTGTATTTTGGGGTGTCCAGCAAAATTTACGACGGATACAAAACCTATTCAAATTGATGGGATGGATGTTAATTTTACTACGAAATCAACTGATTTGAATGGTAGTAGAAAATCTTTCATCAATGTTGGAGCTATTGCAAAAGTACCAGATATTGTGCTGACAGAAAATTCTGGTACCCGTAAAGCTGATATTTCTGGATGCTTTGTGGTTTTAATTATACCCTTATGTAATTACGCAATAAATGATATGCGTATTGACGGAAAAATTTCAAATTTGTATGTAGATGTTAATTTGACACAAGCTTTAGGATTAATTCATAGTATTCCTGTGCAATCCCCATTGTCATTATCATTGCAGTATCAAAATATATTATGGCCTAATGCTCCAAAGAGCCCAGTAACAAATCAATATATTACAGCTCAAAGAGGTTGGTGGTTAGCAGCAAGTGATCCAATTAAATTAGGAGCTTTGGAAACACAAGCTGGATTTGCAGCTGATATATCTACTGCTTATCCTCAAGTCGCTACAATTGTTTCTAACTATTTAGATCGATATCCATTAAGTGTACCTTTTGGAGATGCTGTGGGTTCTTTATTTACTAGCAAGTTGGTAGCTAAATTAGGAACAATTGATTTAAATTCATACACAAACCCATCCGTTGGTGGTACACCTATTAGTGTTCAGCTAAATAATCTCCCATTAGGAGCAGTTCAAAATGTTACTCCCAATTGTTACGGCTCTTTAAAATTCTGTTAGTTAAATTATTTAGCTGATTAAAAGCAACAGTATGGAAGTTTACTGTTGCTTTTTTATTTTAAACGTTTATCGGAAAGTCATATATTTTACATAAAAGTCTTTGGCATAATAAAAAATATTGCATAAGATAAAGTGTGATATAGATAACAAAACTGTATAGACAAGGAAAGACTATTTTATACAGTGTCGTAGGGATTACAGAAATAAAATAAAATATGGTGCGGAGCATCGTATAACACAGGAAGGTCATAGATGACTACACTCAATTATACGGCAAAATTTCATAAAACTGTTTTGGCAGCTTTTATTGGCTTAGTCATCGCCCAATCTAGCTTCGCTTTGGAAGCAATGTCTGATGAAAAATTAAGTGATACGACAGGTGAAGGCATCGCTTTATTACCTACAAATGCTTATATGGTGTTTCAGGGAGCTGGAGCAAACCAGTCACAAGATACAATTCTGACTAATCGTAGTCTGGATACTGGTTATATCTATTATGTGCCAGTAGGTCCATTGTCATCTCTTGTGCAAGATACAAATAAAGATGGTACTGTGAACTCAAGTGATCACTCTGTGGGTAAAGCTGATTTATATTTATATGGCTTAGCATTGTCTAGAAATGCAACCAATAATGCCAACCTTCGCTTAGATTCAGGACAAACCAATGGTGTGGCAAATGCAGCGATTCGAAGTTGGGGAACGGCAACAAACCCATGGATATTTAACGTAAAAACAGATTCAAATATTCCTGATTTTGGTACCAGTAGTGGCTCTGTAACCTATTTAAATTTTGAAGCGCCGTTGTATGAAAATATATATACATTTGCTTCGGATAACAAAACCGTAACGACGAAGCCTTTTGTAAATGATGTAGGTGGAGAAGATGCATATAATCTTAAACTTGCTTTATGGGCAGATGCTTTTGTACGTGATCAAAGTAAACCGGATCAAGATGCGAACCAATTTAACTTAGGTGAAGGGTTTAGTTCAACAACCACAGGTCGGGCAAATCGTATTCGATTACAAGGTGTATTTAACGGTTTTGGACTGAATGGAAGTAAAATTCAATTATTCCAGACACTCGGTGGTGCAACCAATACAGGGGGAATGAGTGCCTTCTATAACAATACCTTAGGGTTGGCTGGAGTTATACGCTTAAATAGCGGGGATGGTTCTAAATTGTTGGGAACATCTGCAGCAAATTCTTGGACAATGCCTGCGAATTTGATGAACCGGGTTTTGAGATTAAGCACGCAAGAGTGTGGCGTTGGAAATTTGAATGGTTGTACTACAGGTACAGCCCAAGATATTTTATCGACCCCAGCGATCAACGGTGGACTGGCTCCAACTTTCTCAGATAAGGAAGGTATTTATATTTATAACCTGAATACGAATTTAGTATTAGGTTCATTATATCAGCCTTTAATTCTTGGTTCTGATGGTACAAACTTTAGTTTAGAGCTAGCACGAATCCCAAATAAAGAATCAATTTATAAGCAAATATATACAGACTATACAGGCGCTGATTCGTCCTATAAAGGCTCTACATGTAATGTTTATAACTGTGGTTCAAGCTCAATTTCGGGTTATCAAGGAAGTTCAGCGACACATAGCAGTATCAGTATTGGTACGGTCTATAGCCCAGATGCTGGAAAAACTTTGCTTGCTGACAAAAGTGCGGGTGCTGTCGGAATTTCATTTAATCAATTGAGTAATGCATCAACTTCAAATGCCCAAAATAATTTAGGTTCCGCAGTCATTGATGGTATGCTGATTCAACATATGAAAATAACAACCAAAGGCTTATAAAATAAGGAGAAATATGATGAAGAAAAGTGTACTTCTTATTTTAACCAGTATGTTGAGTGTTTATGCTGTGGCAATGGAACCTTTATCTGATTCAGACTTGCAACACGTTGAAGGTCAGGCTGGGGCAGACTTATCACTCAAGCTAGTACTGAATCAGATCAATGCCAACGATTCATATTATCAAACAAATAATGCCTATAAGTTTGATAATGGTGTTGGTGGAATTTGTGCAAATTTAGAGTTTTGTCGTTTAGCACTTTCAGTCAATAACCGTTATGTAGATTCAGGTGGTGCTGCAAGTAGTGTCAGTGGAAATAAACTTTGGGTGGTATTTAAGGGTATTCAAGGAACGATTAATATCCAGAAGTTAGGTTTAGATGGTGCGGATTTGGTCTATAAGAATATTGCAAACCAACAAATGATTAAACCTGCGTTTCAATTATCTTTTGATGCAGATAAACCCATTCAAATTCGTAATTTTGGATTTAATTCACTTTCCATAGAAAAGGATGCATTTACCAGTATAACCAATCCAGATGGAACAGTTACTGAAAACTCATTGGGTGCAACCGCAGCTCAATATGGTTATCTAAAACTGAATAAATATGCTGCTAAAGCCCAAACAACAGGTCCAAATGGGTCGACTGCGAACAATTATGATACAGGGCGTGAAACTGGGTTTATGGGTATGCAGATGAATGGCAATCTTGCACTTCAGGGAAAGTTAATGATGTTTAGTTGTGATTCAAGTATGAACAAGCGTTGCTAAGTGAAATAAGTCTGAGGGTTTAGGGATGAAAATAAAACAAGAACAGCGAAAAGGATTTATTTTAAATACATTGGCATTCAGCTTATTGGCAATGCATGTACCTGCTTATGCACTTCAAGCTTTGGATGATGGTGATCTGCGAAATGTGAATGGTCAAGATGGTGTGAATATAGAAGCCACATTAAAAGAAGCCAACATTCAAACACTATATTGGACAGATCAGGCTGGGCGAGCTGAAACAGATGCGACAAGTCAAGCCCTTACAGCAACCGCAGATACGGTTAAGATTCAGCAAAGTAATACTTCTACAGACCCATTAAAAGCCAATGTAAAACTCAATATGGGCACAGTGAGTGGTAAAACAGGCGTGAATCTAGATGTATCACTTTCACCTATGTTATTAACAGTAGACTCTTTCCGAGTGTGTGATAGTGATCCAAGTGGAGCACGCTGTAGTGCAAAGATTGGTACATTAGCTGTTCAAACAGCATCGAATACCAGTATTGGATTAAAAACAACCAATGGATTGCTTGGTAAAAATGACCAAGGTACGCTGGCTTTAGGTTTGCAAAATGCCAATATCTATTTGGGTCAAACCAGTGCAATAAATCAATTAAATCAGCTAATTTTAAAGAATTTTAATTTTAATTTTAATGCAAATGGTTTTATGTTTATTGATGCTGCTGAAGGCTTTAAATTACAAACCAATTCGGGATCAAACATTGCTGGAAGTACTCAAACACCGGATGCAACTTATGGTTATGCCGATTTAAGTCGCGTTGTTGATCCTGCTTCGACTAAGTCGGGATTTATGAATACGGGTTCGTATGGAAATGGCACAACAACATCCAATGCAGGTTTAAATCTTGAGATTATGTTGAATAATAAGGGACTCAACCCTTCAGCAACATCCGTTTATGCAGTGGATCAATATAATACTCCCTCAGGCGCAAAAGGTTTAATTCGTGTTGGTGCCAGTGGACGGATGGTTAACAGTTCACTTCAGTTCCGTGGTGTACAAAATGCAAGTAGCCTGATTGGTTCAGCTGTGAATTCATCAGGTACAGATACTGGCAAAGATATTGTTGGCGGTTCTGGTATTGCATTCCGTATGAAAACTGATTTCACTAAAGATGGTGATAGCATGCTTTCAGGCAGTGCTGATGCGACAACTTTAGAAATAGGTGGTGCTGGACTAAATAGCTATGGATTTGAATTTGGAAATTTAACGGGTTTACAAAAAGGAAGTCGTGCATCCTTTGACACTGGAAGTGTATTTTTAAATCTTATGGATTCTAAACAAGTCACTTTGCCCGTTAACTCTACATTCCAATCTTCAAGTTTTGGTAACGGTCAGTCATTAACCAGCTTAAATGACTATAAGCAAGATGTTTATACAACATTAACTGCTGGGAATCGTCCTTATAGCGTGATGACCTCAATTCGAAATGCAGCATTTCAATCTTTTTCTAGAAGAGGGCGATTTACTACAAGTGCTGGTGTAGCGGCAAATAATTTATTTACAGACAATGGGCTGAATAACCAATGGGGATTGGCACTACCATTTTATAATCTAAATGCAAACTTAGCGATGTATGGCACTACTGTGGATGCAGATAAAGTTTATTCTTATTCAGTTGATGGTACACAAAATAAAATAGCAGGTTCTGGTCAAACCGCTCGGCTTGGTTTTTCATTAGGGTTAACAACGGAAGGTGTAGATAAAAATGGAGCGAATAAGATCGGTAACAATACTACTTCAATATTGGTCATTGATGGTGGACTGAGAAATGGTCAACCTACAGACTATTATATGGGGCTTAGAAATATCGATATGCTACTCAAGGGAAATGGTAGCGTTGGTGTAGAAAATGGAAGTTTAAACCTAAGCTTAAAAAATATGCTGGTGGTGATGGCAGCAGAAGTTGCTGGTGGATATTTGCCTGGAACTACATATAAATCCTGTGCACTAGGCTTAGCTACAACCTCGGTTGCATGTGGTAATAAAAGTGCTTCAGATACCAATAATTTTGCGAAAAGCGATGATGTGCTCTTCGGTTTGAAACTTCGCTTTGGTGGAGATATGGATCTATCTCTGATTCCGAATAGTGAAATCAAAGATGATGGTACTGGGAACCGTCTGAATGTAGTGGGGGATTTGAAGTTAGCCAATACCAATAACACTATTCAGATCAGTGATCCTGTCAACGGTTCTTCATTGGGCTTAGATAATTTGACAGGAGATATTCGTTTTAACAATGCGATTGTGATCAGTAAGAATTCAAATACGGGAACAGGGCAGGTTGGATTTAATGCCAGTCTGCAATTTAATCCAACACAGTCTGTAAATGGTGTATTTAGAGCAAGAGATTTAAACTTTTATCCTCCAGCAGCTTCAGGTGCCTTGGTTTCTGGCGCACGTTTAGGTGAAATCGCCTTAACAGGTGGTCGATTAAGTAGTGAGCTGAATATTATTCCTCGAAATTGATCGGTTATTGGTCGGGTTATTCTTCCATCACCAAAAATTTCAAACTAAACTGTGATGTGGTCGGCAATATATAAAGTTTCCTAAGGATTAGGATAATGAAGAAAAACAACAAGCTAGGGTGTATATCATTATTGGTATTGAGTCCAGTTGCAATGGCAATGCAGCCACTGGATGATCAAGGTCTTTCTCAAACAACGGGTCAGGCAGGGATTGATGTTGGTATAAATATTAGCAAAGTCCAAGTGAATCAACTGTCTATTATTGATCGCGATGGCTTAGGCACAACTGTGAATGATGCAAATAAAGCATCGCTTGTTGTTGCAGGTAAAAGTGCTGGAACACTTGCAGATCAGAGCATGAATGTAAGCTTCTTAGGTGCTTCTAATTCGTCAACGATGAATGTTGTAATGGATACTGATGGAGGGGCGATCAGTGGTTCAACAGGTAAGCCTTTTGCCAATATTGGTCTCAGTTTTGGAAGTAATATTACAGGGATAAAGGTTTCACCTTTTGCGCTTTACTTGGCAGGTGCAAATTCATCTTCGGGTCCAGCAGGTTATCAATCTATTTTCACAGGTACTTCAGAAAAGAGCGATGTCATTAAAATATTAAAAATGGACAGTGGCATTGACATTAATTTTGCAGCATCAAAACCAACGATGAATTTACAGCTCGGCAATGCGCCTCAAGGTCGTATGATTGCTTTTGGTGGAGCAATTCAGTCGATTTGTGGTACCGGAACTGGTTGTGCCATTGCACTTTTATCGGATGATAGTGATGTAGGCGCAAATTTTAATTTTCAACTGACAGGCACAGACAAAACCAATGGTTTTTCGTTAAATGGTTTCTATGCGGGTGTGGAGTCAAGTGGCTTTGTATTTGGCAATACGGGTGAGTCGAGTAAATTTGATCTTGGAATCAATCAGATGATCATGGGAACGAGCGGTGCAAGTGCAGCGACTGTTTTTAATGGTCTTCAGAATGGTTCGATGGGGAACTTTGGTGCGATTGGGACATCTGTTACAGATTTAAAAGTGAAAATTAATGGCTTATAGCGATGAGTTAAAACATGATTAAATAAAAAACCCGCACAAATTAATCTGCGGGTTTTTTCATGGTGTGGCAAAACTATAGCCAACCTGTCGAAAAATTCATACAGTAGAATATCATTTCTCTTGATCAATAAAATGAATGCGATAAATATATTGTTTAATGATCTAAAGCTTGCAAGGCCACGCTTTATCTCTAAAGTTTAAATTGTTTTGCGTAGGCATTAACTCACTTTTCAGAGATGAAAAGTGACAAAAATCTTCTGTTGAGCGAGGGGTACATCCTATACCCCCGCTCAACATAGCGACATCCATGTCGCTTCACGATAGCAAGACCATCGATGATTCAAGAGGACAAAATAAATGAATCATCTGAAAATCATAAATCTCATTTGACATCAATGATTAACATCAAAATCACTTGTATGAATAATCAGGCGGTTTGGCTATATTTCGCTAATTTAGCCAACAGGTCTGCTTTGCTTAAATCAACAGATTCTGCATCTCTACGACCTTTATATTCGAAAGTACCAGCATCCAAACCTTTCTCACCAATTACGATACGATGAGGGATGCCAGTCAACTCTAAATCAGAGAATTTAACACCTGGGCGTTCATTGCGATCATCAAGCAATACATCATAACCTGCTGTTTGCAATTCATTATACAGTGCTTCAGCAGCTTCAAGTGTACGTGGTGATTTTTGAGCATTCATTGGAACAATGGCAACTTCAAAAGGTGCGATCGCCGTAGGCCAAATGATCCCTTTGTCATCAAAGTTTTGCTCTATTGCAGAGGCAACTACACGTGTTACGCCAATACCATAACATCCCATAGTCACCACTAATGGTTTACCATCATCACCGAGAACTTTACAGCCCAAAGCTTCAGAATATTTTTTGCCTAATTGGAAAATATGACCAACTTCAATACCACGTTTGATCATGATGGTGCCATGACCATCTGGAGAAGGATCACCTTCTACAACATTGCGTAAGTCAAACACTTCAGTAAACTGAGCATCACGTTCCCAGTTTACACCAATAGCATGTTTATCAACTTCGTTTGCACCAGCAACAAAGTCAGAAAGCACTGAAGCGGCACGATCAGCAATGACTACTATGCCTTTTTCCACCAATCCTTGAGGACCGCAGAATCCAGCTGTCAAATCCAATGCTTTTAATTGTTCATCAGTCGCAAAAGTCAATGGTGCAGCAATCAGAGGGTGCTTTTCAGCTTTGATTTCATTGAGCTCATGATCGCCACGTAAGAACAATGCAACTACTGGAACATGACCTTTTTCATCTGCAACGCCTTGTACCAATAAAGCTTTAACAGAATGGGCTGGATCTGTATTTAAAAAGGCAGAAACATCTGCAATGGTTTTTTGATTCGGCGTATCGACAATCGTAAATTGTTGTTTTGGTGCAGCACGTTCACCGACCAAGATTGCTTCAGCCATTTCAACATTGGCTGCGAAATCTGATTCGGTAGAGAATGCGATATCATCCTCACCACTTGATGCAAGTACATGGAACTCATGTGAGCCAGAACCACCAATCGAGCCAGTATCCGCTTGAACAGGACGGAAATTTAAGCCCAAGCGTGTAAAGATTCGGCAGTATGTGTCATACATGACATCATATGTTTCTTGTAGTGACGCTTGGTCGACATGAAAAGAATATGCATCTTTCATAATAAATTCACGTGAACGCATCACACCAAAACGAGGGCGAATTTCATCACGGAATTTGGTTTGAATTTGGTAGAAATTCATCGGAAGTTGCTTATAACTTTTTAGCTCATTACGTGCTAAATCAGTAATCACTTCTTCATGAGTTGGACCGAGCACAAAATCGTTGGTATGACGATCTTTAAACCGTAAAAGTTCAGGACCATATTGCACATATCGACCTGATTCTTCCCAAAGTGAAGCAGGTTGTGTTACGGGCATGAGCGTTTCCAATGAGCCTGCGCGATTCATTTCTTCACGTACAATTGCTTCAACTTTATTGAGTACACGTACACCCATCGGCAGCCAAGTGTATAAACCTGAAGCCAACTTACGAATCATCCCCGCACGTAACATCAACTGATGTGAAATGACCTCAGCATCGTTTGGGGTTTCTCTCAACGTAGCAAACAAAAAGCGACTCGCGCGCATGGAAACTGTCCTAAAATTTTTAGATTTAAAGGGAAGATTATACGATAAAATAATACGATAAAAAATTAGCTGAAGATTTTTAATGTCCGATTGGGCTGAAATACAAAGACCAGATGATATGCGATGTGTTATTCATGGTTATTGTATGAGGTTCAAACTTAAAAAGTTGAGTGAAAATATAAATAGCTTTGGTCTTTGTTGAGATTTTTTCAATAGAGAACATGAATTTTTTTTTGATTTAAAAGTTGATTATTCAAGTTTTTTAAGCCGATTAATAACATCGTCATACTTGCTTTGTGTACTGCGATAATTATTTTGTAAATTTTCAATGTAGCCTTTTGTTTTATCTATATTTTCTGCATTGTATTTGATTCGATCTTTAAGCGTAGACGGTACGGTATTGCCTTTTCTATAATATTCCATTTCCTGTCTTTTTAATATGATTCGATCACTTTGTAATTGCTTAAGATTTTGATTTTGTAATGCTATTTGCTGTTTTAAGTTGTTGAGAAGCTCATTGCGTTTATTGATGGCAACGGATGAGTTTCCATAAGCACGTTTAAGACGGGCATCTTGTTCTAATTTACGCACTTCAGAGGCACGTAAGGTCGACTGTTGCAGATCCTTTTCAACGTTGTAGGCTTGATTGCGTCTAATCACCTGCATATTGCGATCAAGTGCTTCATAGCCTTTTTTGATGTGTGCAGGCGTGACAGAGGTACTAATATTTGCGACCCCATTTTTATCATAATATCGATACCAAGCCGCTCTAGGTTGCGATACATCTGCATATGTCAAAGCACTACAGGTGATCAAACTCATTGCCAAGGTCAAACAGCGTATTTTTTTTGTTTTTGAGTCCGTATTTTGGTAATAGATTATTCTATCCATTCGAAGTCTGCCATCCCCAAAAAATAAAGTCAGTTATATGATTTTAAAAACGATCTTTGATCATTTTATGTGGTTACAAAATTTTAATAAACAATTAAGTTCTAAAAAAATACAGAATATTTTTTTTTATGTGAGCTTTACTGTGTTTTTTTATTTGAAGTGAGATTTATGACAAGAAATGTTCATTGATAAAGTGAGTTAATATATGTTAAAAAACCATGATTAATTGTAAAAATAAATCTGTACAGCACAATTCATTCCAAGCTTACGGAAAGGGGCATTAAATGGACGATAAATTTCAAAATCTTAAAGTCATGGTGATCGATGATTCTAAAACCATTCGTCGTACTGCTGAAACATTATTACAAAGAGAAGGTTGTGAAGTAGTTACTGCGGTAGATGGTTTTGAAGCCTTGTCTAAGATTGCTGAAGCTAATCCAGATATCGTTTTTGTTGATATTATGATGCCTCGTTTGGATGGTTATCAAACCTGTGCATTGATTAAAAATTCTCAAAATTATCAAAATATTCCAGTCATTATGCTATCAAGCAAAGATGGCTTATTTGATCAAGCAAAGGGTCGAGTTGTCGGTTCTGATGAATATTTAACCAAACCATTTAGTAAAGATGAATTATTGAATGCAATTCGCAACCATGTGAGTGCATAACGGTTAATTTGGGGGAAAGAATGACAAAAATTTTAATCGTTGATGATTCACCAACTGAAATGTTTAGATTTAAAGAAATCTTGGCTAAACATGGATTTGAGGTGATTGAAGCAACCAACGGTGCAGATGGGATAACCATCGCACAAGCCGAGTTACCAGATCTTGTATTGATGGATGTGGTCATGCCTGGGGTCAATGGCTTCCAAGCAACTCGTCAAATTGCTCGTGGTGCAACAACGAAGCATATTCCAATTGTGATTGTAAGTACCAAAGATCAAGAAACTGACCGTGTGTGGGGCAAACGTCAGGGTGCTTGTGATTATCTAACAAAACCAATTGATGAAAATCAGCTGATCAGCACAATCAAGCAGCATCTGCAAGCAGGATAATGTATGGCAGCAAATGGATTTATCGAATTACTTCGATTGTCTAAGCGAGGAAATAAAAATTACGCTGACAATGAAAGTGAAGTAAACCGATGGTCAGGCATTGCATTTGAAATGATGGGGCAATATTTTGTTGCTCCATTGGGGGAAGTTTCGGAAGTTATTTATCCGCCAAAATATACACCAGTTCCCAATGTTCAGGGCTGGGTAAAAGGTTTAGCGAATATTCGCGGACGGTTATTGTCGGTTTCCGATTTGGCTTTTTATTTAACGGGGCAAAGAAGCCAATTTCTACCTACTCAAAAAGTCTTATGTATTAGTCATAATGACCATTATGTTGGTCTGGTCGTAGATCAGGTTTTGGGGATTCAACATTTTAATAAAAAAAGCTTTTTTTCTAAAAATAATCAACTGGAAGAAAAGCTTCAAACTTATTGTCAAGGATATTTCCAACAGCACAACCAAGCTTGGAACATATTCTTATTCAGTCGTTTGTTGAATGATCCTCAATACATGAACGCATCAGAAAAATTTATAAACTAGCTTTGACGCCTAATTAGAGTTAAGCGAATCGGGAGAAGCTGAATGGGCTTTAAACTAAAAAAGAAAAATACAGGGGATACTGCTCAAAAAAGTAGTCCGGGCGTATTAACAAAAACCAAATCGAAAATTGATGAGTTTGCAAAGTTATTTGGGGAAAGTGACAAATCAAAACCATTTATTCAAATGGCGATTGTCAGCATCATCGTTGCGATTATTTTACTTTTGGTTTTATTCTATACAGTTCCTCGAAATAACGACTTAACTCGTAGTTTGGGTGAATTAAAACTTTTATCTCAAACATTATCGCGTCAAGCAACAGAAGCAACAGCTTCAGGGTCAAAAGAATCGATCAATGCTTTAGTGGCATCACAAAAGAAATTTAAAGAAAACTTGGATATTGTGAAAGATATTCATGCATCTTCAAAAGCAGTTGAAGGGGTTGAAAAAACCTGGAATCAGGTTTCTGCTGATATTGACATGATTGCGACCCATCAAAAAATCATTAACCAGTTATACGACACCAATATCGCCGTTGCAGATGTGATTCCTGGCATGCAGGCTGAATATAACTTAATGGTTGACCAAATGGCACGTGATAACATGCCAAGTACACAGGTTGTAATCGCGAAAAACCAAGTATTCCTTGCAGAACGTATTTTACGTTCAATTGGTTCAGTACTCGGCGGTTCAGATAATACGCGTGCTTCTGCAGAAGACTTTAATGCCGATACTGAAACTTTCGGAACATACTTAAATGCGCAATTAAATGGTAATGCAGATTTGGGTGTAACCCGTATTGACAAGCCTGAATTGCGTGAATCTTTAGAAAGTATCAAATCAGATTATAATGAAATTGTGCAATTGGCATCGACTTCAGTATTGAAGAACTCTGATCAAATTTTTAAAGTTCGCCAAGCTTCATCAAATATCTTTGCAGAATCTGATAATTTATTAAAAGGCTTAGATCGACTTTCAGTAAATACAGGTGTAGGTACAATTTTACCAGCCTTAATCTTATTGTTTGCTTTAGGCGCATTCTTATTTGCTGTATTTAAATTGATTGGTTTACGTAGTGAGTCAGATAAAGTACGTGTAATGCGTTTACAAGACGAATATGACCGTAACCAAAATGCGATTTTACGTTTATTGGATGAAATTGCCGATTTGGCAGATGGTGACTTGAGTTCGTATGCAACGGTATCTGAAGACTTTACAGGTGCAATTGCAGACTCGATTAACTTTGCGATTGACCAATTACGTGATCTTGTATCGCGAATCAATGAGACTTCTCAAGAAGTTGCACAATATACCCAAAATACTCAACAAATTACCAACCAGTTGGCTGAGGCATCTGAGCATCAGGCGCAAGAGATTGCGGGTGCATCGACAGCGATTAATGAAATTGCACAATCAATTGACCACGTATCTGCCAATGCTGCCGAATCAGCAGAGGTAGCACAACGTTCAGTACAAATCGCGTCAAATGGTGCAGATGTTGTAAACCGTTCAATTGAGGGGATGGATACGATTCGTGAGCAGATTCAAGAAACATCAAAGCGTATCAAACGTTTGGGTGAATCTTCTCAAGAGATTGGTAACATTGTCTCGCTGATTAACGATATTGCTGACCAAACCAACATCTTGGCATTAAACGCTGCAATTCAGGCATCTATGGCAGGTGAAGCAGGTCGTGGTTTCGCCGTGGTAGCGGATGAGGTACAACGTCTTGCAGAACGTTCAGCATCAGCGACCAAGCAGATTGAAACACTGGTAAAAACCATTCAGACCGATACCAACGAAGCCGTAATTTCAATGGAACAAACCACTTCTGAGGTTGTGCGTGGTGCGAACCTTGCAAAAGATGCGGGTGTTGCCTTGGGTGAAATTCAAACAGTATCGAGTAACTTGGCAGGTTTGATTGAAAGTATTTCTGAATCAGCGAAATTGCAGTCTGCATCAGCAGGTCATATTGCCAATACGATGAATGTTGTACAAGAAATTACTTCGCAAACTACGGGTGCAACGTTTGATACAGCACGTTCGGTATCTGAATTGGCAAGTATGGCGGATTCATTACGTCAATCAGTTTCTGACTTTAAATTACCAGACTAAAACGATTGAGACTTGATATGCGCAATTTCTACACTAAAACGGTAGTGATTGCGCACAGTGAAAAGCCTTCTAAAGCCATTCAGCTTGACTGTATTTTGAAAGGTTTTAGTCCCAAAATCGGGAACTAACATAGAAGCCTGAGCTATGAAAGAAATATTAAAACATTTAGTTGAACACGTCACTTTACCTGAAGATGCTTATCTTGATCAGGATGATGAGATTTTAGAAATTTTTGTAGAAGAACTTGAAGAAATTTTTGAACAGTTGCAAGCTTCTCTTGATCAATGGCTAAATGATGAGTCCAAAGATAAGGAATTGGTGAATGTACGTCGCTATTTCCATACCCTTAAAGGCTCTGGACGTATGGTGGGGGCAAAGCGTTCAGGTGAGTTGGCTTGGACTGTTGAAGATACATTAAATCGTGTAATTGCAAAAAACTTGGAATTAAGTACTGAAATTCAACAATATGTCAGTGCTGTATTTAATGTGTATAAGTTCAAATTGTATGCTGAGTTTTTAAATAAACAACCACATCATTTAGATTTGGCACCATTGGTGTATTTGGGGCAACAATTACAGCAGAAACAGAGTTTAGAACCTGCATTGGCGGATCTACTGTCACTTGCATATACCCTCAATCATGAGAATGTGCTGACGGGTTTAGAAATTGCTGATAGCGAGCCACTTGTAGAGCATATAGAAACAGTAGCAGCTTTGGCAAACCACGAAAATGCCGAAGAGCATGCAGTGGCAGACCTGATTCAAATTGATGAATCTGCTGTGGAAACAACGCCGACTTCGGATGAGAGTTTAATCTCTGAAACCCTGACGATTTTTGTTGAAGAGTCGGAAGAACATTTGGCAACGATCAAAGACTTTTTGCATTTAGAGCAACATACACCTGAACAATATAATCGCTTGATTCGAGCATTACATACTTTGCGCGGAAGTTCTTCTATGGCGCATATTCAGGATGTATTTGAGGCAAGCGGTAAAGTTGAGCATTTGTTTAAGGTGTTGGTCCAAGAAGATACGGAGTCTTCTAAAAATGAAAACGCCTTATTGACTTATTATGCTGAATTCGTCAGTGATTATTTGCATGTACTCAAGCAAACCGGTGATCAAGATACGCAATTAGCCCAGATTTATCAAAAATTTAATGATGCTTGGGAACGTTATGATTTCCAACATCAATATCAACAAGATCATCAGTCACAAGCAGGTTTAGTGACTCAATTGGTCGATTTGGAAATTGATCTATTGTTGGATGCTGAATTTGAGTTTGATAAACGCGCTCAAGTTGAATATCCAGAATATTTCCAACAACTGATTCAACAGGCTCAGATCCTCGTCGATCATACCGGCAATCGTGCGTCACAAGGTATTCATGATTTCAGTCTTGCACTCAAAGACGGATATACACAGATTATTGCCAAGCCTGATTTGTTGAATACGGATTATGCTTTCGAAATATTCTCTAAAGCACATCAAGAATTCATTCATTTATTTGATACCTTGGCATCTGGTCAGCGTGTCAGCTTGAGTGGTGCAACTCAGGCGATTTTGGATGAGCTTCATGATTATGTACATCAAGAAATTGATGTAGATCAGATTCAAATTGCTGAACCAAGCATTGAGCCAGCAGTTCAACATGCGGCAGTAGCTGTATCTGATATTAACGCTGTTGAGACAGGCAATCATTATGTCTTAACTCAGATTAATCTCGATAAGCAAAATATAGATTCTGCGCAAAGTCAGCGTGAGTTTGATGCTGACGTTCTGGATATTTTTATCGAGGAGGCAGATGAGCTGTTGGTGGGTATGGATCATGACCTAAATACATGGTCAAGTCATCCAGATGATACCACTGCACTTAATAATTTAATGCGCTATTTGCACACTTTAAAAGGTGGCGCAAATATGGTTCAGGCGACGCATATTGGTTTAATTGCTCATGAACTCGAAACAATTTATGAGCGCGTGATTAAAGGTCAGCTCAAAGCTGGACCACAAGTTATTCAATCTATTCGTTTGATTCAAGATGATGTCGCAGATCGTATTCAGTTGATTCGTGAAAAATCTATTGATTATCCTGCAACACACATTCTTGAGGTTTTACAGCATATTGATCAACAGCAATTCTTGCATGATACGAATGTTGAGATAGCTGAAAAAGCCCAAGATGAGATTGTTTTAGTTGACGAGTCTGTTACACCAGAATTTGATGTTATTTCTGTTGATCAGCAGCAACAAGCAACGCTTGAACAAGCGGAGTCATTCGTTGAACAGACTCAAGTAGATGTCTTGGATGACGCTGAGCGTATTGCCCAAGAGACTTTCATTGAGGAAGCTCGTGAGCTGATTGATGATGGGTTAAATATCTTGAATCAATGGTTTGATCAACGAAGTAACCGTAGTTTACTACTTCAATTGCAACGTATTGCACACAGCTTAAAAGGCGGTGCAAAAATGGTGAAATTGGAAGGTGTTGCGGATATTGCTTATGAGCTTGAAAATGCATTTGAACAATTTGGTCAGCATAACTTTAATTCCAATGTCTATGACGGTTTATTGGAAAGTGCTTTTCACTGGTTAGATGCAGCAATTTTCAAACAGAGTTACGATAATTTTGATGGTTTGAAGTTAAATTTAAACCGTATGCAATATGTCGATGTTTCTGCTCAGCTTCCAGAAAAATTATCTCGAACCAATTTGATTTTTGAACAGACCAATAATGAGTTTGTTCAAGGAGATGGAACTGAACCACCATCTATGTTGGGTGAATGGGATCTTTCTGAAAAAACTGAAACCAATAATGAGATGATTCGTATCTCTGCGGATTTGGTTGAGAAGATGATCGATCTTTCTGGTGAAAATGCCATTAACCGCTCGCGTATTGAAATGGATTTGGGTCAATTGGGAAATACATTGACCGATATGGAGCTTGCGATTCAACGTTTGGCAGATCAGCTTCGTCGAATGGAAGGCGAGTTGGAAAGTCAAATTATTGCTAAACATGGGGATTTAAGTGCGCGCTATGCGGACTTTGACCCATTGGAAATGGACCAATATTCATCATTGAATCAATTGTCTAAATCGCTTGCTGAATCTGCATCCGACTTGGTGGACTTTAAAACCACTTTAGCGGAGAAAATTCGTGATACTGAAGGCTTATTATTGCAACAGTCACGTATTCAAGCTGAAATTCAAGAAAGTCTGATGCGTACCCGACTTGTTCCTTTCTCTCGTTTATTACCACGATTACAGCGTTTGGTACGCCAAACAGCCTCGGCGGTCAATAAGCCTACCGAACTGTTGGTGAATAATACGGAAGGTGAATTAGATCGTAATATTTTGGAGAAATTAGTATCTCCATTAGAGCATATGTTGCGTAATGCCATCGACCACGGGATCGAAGATACAGAGCAGCGACAAAAAGTTGGCAAGCCATTGACTGGTCGAATCGACTTGAATATTAGTCGCCAAGGTACCGATGTTTTGGTGTCCTTTAAAGATGATGGTAAAGGAATCGATCCTGCAATTATCCGTGATAAAGCCATTGAAAAAGGCTTGATTAAATCAGATCAGCATTTAGAACCAGAAGAAATTTTACAATTTATTTTCCATCCTGGTTTTAGTACAGCACAGCAAGTCACCCAGATTTCTGGACGTGGTGTTGGGCTGGATGTGGTTCAAAGTGAAATTAAATCGCTAGGTGGGCAGGTCAGTGTAAGTTCTGAATTGGGTCATGGCTCTACTTTTACCATCCGTGTGCCAACAACAGTTGCTGTGAGTGATGCATTGATGGTGAAAGTCGGTGATCAACAGTTTGCTGTGCCATTATCGCAAATTGATCGTATTGTGCGAATTTCCCCAGCCGCTCTGGAAGAGTATTTCGAAACTCAAAATGACTATTTCGATATAGATTACCAAAGTTATAAATTGCGTTATCTTGGTGAATTTACAGCCAATCAGGTGACGCCACGTTTACATGGCTTTGCACATTCATTACCTGTGTTATTGATTAAAGGGAGCTTAGGTCAATCTGTCGCGATTCTGGTTGATCAGTTAATTGGTTCACGTTCTCAAATTGTGGTAAAACCGATTGGGAAGCAATTTGCGGCAATTAATGCGATTGCAGGTGCAACGATTCTCGGTGATGGTCAAGTTTGTTTGATTCTTGATGGGCAAAATATTGCGCGACAAGTTCAGGGTTCAAGTCGTGGTGGTGCAGAATATTTACAACAAGATAAACAACGTCATCGCGATCAACGCCGTCTGATTATGATTGTGGATGACTCGGTGACAGTGCGTAAAGTAACGTCACGTTTATTGGAACGTCAAGGTTTTGATGTGATTACGGCTAAAGACGGTGTTGATGCGATTGAGCAACTTGAAAATGTCAAACCAGATCTGATGTTGCTCGATATTGAAATGCCACGAATGGATGGATTTGAGGTGACCAATTTGGTTCGCCATCATGAAATTCATCGTGACTTGCCAATTATTATGATTACCTCACGAACAGGTGAAAAACATCGCGAACGTGCATTCAGCTTGGGTGTGACAAACTATATGGGTAAACCATTCCAAGAGGCTGATTTATTAGCCAATATTGATGCTTTGTTGACGGTTAAATAGGAGCGCTCATGGCAGGAAATATCGAAAAATCTGCGCTTGATAAAATCAGTACGCAGGAACTGCAACATCTGATTACGGTGTCTACAGGGTTTATTGATGCTTATATTATTAATTGTTATGGCAAAGACCCGATGTTGTTGCCACAGAATGTGGTGCTGTCTGCGCAGAACAGTCCAATTCACGTGCCTGTAGTGGAATGGCATGAAAAGAAATTACCCACCTTTAGTGTCAGTGATCCCAGAAAGGCTTTGGGAGTCGCCTTGATTATTGAAGGTGAAGAGGCGGATGATCGTTTTGCTTTAATGTGCAATGAAATGCCGAACTCTATTCGTTTACGTATTTCTGAGGTGGTGGATGTTGAAGACGCTGTTGAAGACAAAACCATTTTTCAATATGTCAAAATAGGTAATGTTCGTTACCATGTTCCAGACTTAGATCAAATTCAGCTAGAGGTTGGGTTAAAAAAAGCTGAGTGACTTACTGAAATGTTGCATGCTAAAAGTTAACGCTATTTCATTTAAAACCGAGCGATATGTGTTGCTCGGTTTTCTCTTTTTATATATTTATTTTTCAATAGATTTGACTATATTAACCTGAGTTTGAGGTAATTAAATCTTCAACTCATTGAAAAATAATAAATCTCTATGGGGTTTTGCTGCGTTTTTATCCAATTTTGGGATGAGGAGCGGAGCTCCGTAAGCGCAACCATCAATAGCGTTTCATTTCTCTTGATCAATAAAATGAAAGCGATCAATAGATTGTTTGATGATCTAAAGCTTGCACTGCCATGCTTTACTTCTAAAGTTTAAATTCTTTTGCGTAAGCGATGCCTCACTTTTCAGAGATGAAAAGTGACAAAAATCTTTCGTTGAGCGAGGGGTACATCCTTTACCCCCGCTCAACATGGCGACATCCATGTCGCCTCACGATAGCAAGACCATCAATGATTGAAAAGTACAAAATAAATGAATCATCCAAATCACTTGTATGA
>NZ_AMFQ01000107.1:0-22236 GCF_000335555.1 Acinetobacter sp. WC-743
CTGAGTTCGATGTAATTAAATCTTCAACTCATTGAAAAATAATAAATCTCTATGGAGTCTTGCTGCGTTTTCATCAAATTTTAGGATGAGGAGCGGAGCTCCGCAAGCGCAACCATCAATAGCTTTTCATTTCTCTTGATCAATAAAATGAAAGCGATCAATAGATTGTTTGATGATCTAAAGCTTGCACTGCCACGCTTTACTTCTAAAGTTTAAATTGTTTTGCGTAGGCGATGCCTCACTTTTCAGAGATGAAAAGTGACAAAAATCTTTCGTTGAGCGAGGGGTACATCCTCATACCTTCGCTCAACATGGCGACATCCATGTCGCCTCACGATAGCAAGACCATCTATGATTCAAAAGTACAAAATAAATGAATCATCCAAATCACTTGTATGAATAATCAGGCGGTTTGGCTGTATCATCTTTCATCAAGGATTTTTATCGAACTCAGATTATTTTAAATTATTGCAATTGACCTAATCCATTTTGCATCAGTTTTGGAAAATCAGTAATTAACCCTTGGATGCCTAAATCACGTAAATGTTGAGCACGTTGAATATCATTCACTGTCCAAACGCTGATATTCAAACCTGCTGCTTGAGTCGCTTGAACTATTGCATCGCTTGCCAACTGATTCATCCAGCCAATTTGGCAACAACCCAGTTCTAATGCCTGTTCAATGGCTTGTTCCTGAATGTCCTCTTCAATCAGTAAACCACGTTTAAATTCTGATTTTTGTTGCTGTAAAGCGTGGTGTATTTTTAAGTCAAAACTGGTGATGACCGAAGTATGTTTAAAATCTTTGAGCTGTTTCTGTAATTCAATAGTAAGCTTTTCAGCATCTTCTACGGTTTCAACAGCCTTTACTTCAACTTCAATATGTTCAAAATCATGCATGATCTTTAAACTTTGGCTCAAAGTCGGTGTCATTTGTTTTTCCCAATCCATCCAGATATTGGCTTGGTTAAACGATGCGAGTTGTGTGCTGTCTAAAGGGTAAAGTGGTTGATCAATTCCTGTGGTTCTTAAGAAATTATCGTCATGCATGATAATCAGTTCATCATCTTTTAATTGTCGCACATCAAACTCAACTGCACGGATGCCTAAGTCATGAATATATTGAAAGCCACTCAAGGTGTTTTCAGGTGCTTCGCCACGTGCACCACGATGTCCGATAATTTTCATAGAATAAACTCGATATTCAGATCATCGATCTCATCATAGAAGCCTAACCATTAGATTATTTTGACTGATGATGAAACTTTAATCTTTAACTGGAAATTTGTGTTTAGTCCTATTCTTTCAGCAGGACTAAACATGATCATACTGTCAAAAAATCATAGATGAATGGTCAAAGATAGTTAAATTGTATCGTTGATGTTCTTTTGCCAAAGCACTTCACTGCCACCTTCTGCACGTTGTAATGTACGAGAGGCAACAAAAAACCAATCTGACAAGCGATTGAGCAATTGCAAGGCTGTGGCTTGAATATTTTGGTCTCTGCTATGCACAGTCATGAGGCTACGTTCAGCACGGCGACATACTGCACGTGCTTGATGAGCATAACTGCATGCCAAGGTGCCTGATGGAAGAATAAACTCTTTTAGCATCGGCAAATCTTCATTCATTTTATCAATTTCATTTTCAAGAAATTCCACACAAACAGGTTGCAGCAAGTTGTAGTTGGGAATACAGACTTCACCCCCCAAATCAAACAGCCAGTGTTGAACTAAACTGAGCGATTTGTCCCAATGGGCTTTATCCGTAATATCACTGATTGAGATTTGTGAACGTAATACACCTACGATCGAATTGAGTTCATCCACATCACCTAAAGCGGTAATACGTAAGTCATCTTTAGGTACACGAGAGCCATCTCCTAATCCAGTGGTTCCCGAATCACCTGTACGGGTGTAAATTTTACTTAAGCGATGTCCCATGATTTTGTCCTAGATAAAAATGAAAAGCTAAAGAATAAAAAAGGATAATGTCGGTCAAAACATTATCCATAAACTGCGCTGTTTTAGATATTTTTTTGAGTCTAGCTTTTAGTAACGGAAAGTTACCCCTGCTGATGCAAGACGACCACCGTTGATATAGTAATAACCATTACTATATGAAGTGGTTTTGTATTGGACGTCGCCAATATTTTGGATGTTTGTAAATAGTTTTATATTGGGATTCACATTCCAAAAGGCATTTACATCGACAGTAGCATAGCCTGAAATTGTACTGTTTTTAGGTCTAGATTTAGCAGAGAGAGATGTACTTATCCCATACACCTCGTTTTGTAAACCAGCTGTTAATGTTAGACTTTGACGCGAACGACGACTCAAATCTTGATCTGTCTCTTTGTCTTTTGGTTGTACATAAGCATAAGAAAGATGAGTAAATAATTCATCATTTGCCCAATCTAGATTGAATTCACCACCTGTAAAAGTTGCTTTTTTGACATTGTATAATCTGCCTTCATATGTAACTGGATCTGTAACATAAGTGATCAAATCATCAACTTCATTACGATATGCAGATAGTCCTAAACTTAATTGATCGGTAATTTTTTGATCTAAACCAATCTCATAGGATACACTTTCTTCAGGTTTCAAATTAGGGTTTCCACCCCAACTGAGTGCATAGAGATCATTGTTCGTTGGAGCACGAAATGCTGTACCAATATTGGTATAAATACTTGTTGCAGGTAAAATTTGGTAGCGAGCTGCTGCTTGCCCAACTGTATGTGTGCCAAATGTTTCGTGATCTTCTACACGTAAACCTAATTGAGTGTGTAATTTATTTGATTGATATTGATGCTGTACAAAATAGCCAGTACTGTCAACATTTTTATTATAATCAACTCCGTAAGCACCACTACCTGAAAGGACATCAGATTTTATATTTTTAGTGGCTACGCCAGCTAAAATATTCTGACTTGGTGTAAATTGCCACTTACTATAAAGTTCAGCTTCTTTGGTTGTGTTATAGATAGCATCATGTGATTCATTTTGCTCTAAATCATCTTTAAATTGAGACAAACGCGCATTAACAGATACACTATCATTAATGTTCACACGACCTTTAATGTTGATGATTTCATTTTTAAAATCTTGAGAGAGATTTTTTAAACCAATTAAATTCCAATTCGCATCATTAATACCATCAATATAAGTTGCTGTACCTTGGTTTTGTGAATAGTCGACTGAAGCAGCATACTGTTCTTTTTCAACACCAAATTTTGCACTTAAGCCTTTTTGATCATATGAGCCTGTTTTTACATTGGTATTTTTAAAATCTGTAACTTGAGTACCATCAGATTCTAAACGTTGCCCACGAATTTGTGCATAAAAGCCGTTTTCAGCCAGATCTGCACCAACCACAGATTTATAAGTATTTTGTTCGCCTATTTCACCAGTGATGAAAGCACCAGTTTTTTCAGGCGTTTTTGAAATCAGTTGTACAACACCACCAATTGCATCAGTTCCATATAAAACTGATGCTGGTCCTTTTAATACTTCTATTTGTTTAATATCTGTTGTATCAATAAAAGCCAATGAAGCAGAACCGGCAGAACCTGTATTTAAACGAACACCATCACGCAGTACTAATGTATGAGTCGAATTTGTACCACGTGTAAAGATAGACGCAGCTTGACCATAACCACCATATTGCATCATATCAATAGAAGCATCACTCATGAGTAAATGCGGTAGTTCTGCAATTGGAGATTGTTCAAGTATCTGTGGTTCTATAATTGAAATACGGGCAGGTACATTTTCAATCTTCTCTTCTGAGCGTGTAGCAGTGACAACAATTGTATTCAGCTTAGAATTCGCTTCTGAATTTGACGACGTTTCAGCAAATGCAGTAGAAGATAACCCCATCGCAATAGCGACAGCACCTACAAGTGCAGTAGGTTTAAAAATAACAGACATGATATGCTCCATACATCCACTCCCCGTGAATGATTGAGTTTAAGGGCACAACAAGCTGGTATCCGGACTTAAATATAGAATCTAAAACAATTCAGATTATTCCACCTTCCCACAAAATATTGCAGTGGTGTAAGCCATGAGACTTATAAAGAATAATATTTTCATTTTACCGTTGCGGGGGCAGTGTTGGATTTTCACCAACTTCCCAAAGCCTAAAGCTAGACTTGTTGCATTTGTGTGCAGTATAAAGTTTGTTAAGTGTATAAACAATGTAAAACAGATAATCCTATATAACTTTAACGCAAGTGAAGGAATTTGCTTTACAATGATTTGTCCAAAATATTGAAAAAATCAGTTTGATCTAAACAAATTCGAGTTCAAAACTATGCGTACCCGTGCCAAAATTTGTGGAATTAC
Source organism: Acinetobacter sp. WC-743 (assembly GCF_000335555.1). NCBI lineage: Bacteria > Pseudomonadati > Pseudomonadota > Gammaproteobacteria > Moraxellales > Moraxellaceae > Acinetobacter > Acinetobacter sp. WC-743. Next base: position 4,350 of record NZ_AMFQ01000107.1, read on the forward strand.
ACGACCACAGGATATTCATGCTGCCGTAAATGCAGGTGTGGATGCGATTGGTTTTGTGTTTTATGAACCCAGCCCACGTTACGTGACAATTGAACAAGCACAACAACTCGCGCAACTCATTCCACCCTATATCAGTATTGTGGGCTTGTTTGTGAATGCCAGTGCAGAAGATATTGCACTAGTCTTAGCATCTGTCCCTTTAGATATTATTCAATTTCATGGGGATGAAACTGCACAACAATGCCAACAGATTGCCCAATATAATAAGCGTCGTTGGTATAAAGCAATTCAGATCAAACCTGACGCAGACAATTCAGCAATTATTACGACAATTCGACCATACCAACAGGCAGGCGCGAGTGCTATGCTTTTAGATGCATGGCATCCTGAATTGAAAGGGGGAACAGGGCACAGTTTTGACTGGTCGCAATTCCCTAAACTTGATATTCCTTTGATTTTGGCAGGTGGTTTAAAGCCTGAAAATGTTGAAAACGCCATACAAACGACTCAAGCCTATGCAGTCGATGTGAGCGGAGGCGTAGAGTCCGCAAAAGGTATTAAAGACCAACAACTCGTAGAACGATTTATGCAAGGAGTCCAACGTGGATCAGCAAAGTAATCAACAAAATAGTGTGATTGACTATACCCAATTCCCAGATCAAAACGGGCATTTTGGTATCCATGGCGGACGTTTTGTGTCAGAAACTTTAATGGCAGCTTTAGAGGATTTAGAGAAGCTCTATTTCCGTATGAAAGATGATGCTCAGTTTTTGGCAGAATTCGACCGTGATCTCGCTTATTATGTAGGACGCCCTAGTCCTTTGTATTATGCTGAACGATGGTCGAAAGAGTTGGGTGGTGCGCAGATTTATCTTAAACGTGAAGACTTGAATCATACAGGCTCACACAAGGTCAACAATACCATCGGTCAGGCATTATTGGCGAAGCTTTCTGGAAAGAAACGTATTATTGCAGAAACAGGTGCGGGGCAACATGGTGTTGCAACAGCAACCATCGCAGCACGTTTAGGTCTCGAATGCGTTGTCTTTATGGGTGCTGAAGATGTTAAACGTCAGGCGATGAACGTCTATCGTATGCGTTTGCTCGGGGCAACTGTTGTTCCTGTAGAAAGTGGCTCTAAAACATTAAAAGATGCCATGAACGAAGCAATGCGAGATTGGGTCACTAATGTAGACTCAACTTATTATGTCATTGGTACAGTTGCAGGTCCGCATCCGTATCCACAATTAGTACGTGATTTTCAGTCAATTATAGGTCGTGAAGCACGTCAACAAATTCAACAACAGGCAGGTCGTTTACCTGATGCCTTGGTTGCATGTGTGGGTGGTGGTTCAAATGCGATGGGCTTGTTCTACCCATTCTTAAATGATCCAGATGTGAAAATGTATGGCGTTGAAGCTGCTGGTCTGGGTGTAGAAACAGGTAAACATTCAGCACCACTTAATGCAGGTCACGTTGGTGTTCTACATGGTAACCGAACTTACTTAATGTCTGATGAACAAGGTCAAATTATTGAAACACATTCAATTTCAGCTGGTTTGGACTATCCAGGTGTAGGACCTGAACATAGTTTCTTGAAAGATATGCATCGTGTAAATTATGTGCCAATTAACGATACAGAAGCTTTACAAGGTTTCCGTGATTTGACCCATATTGAAGGAATTATTCCTGCATTGGAAAGTTCACATGCGATGGCTTATGTCACTAAGCTGGCACCAACGATGTCAAAAGATCAAATTATTATCGCAACTGTATCAGGTCGTGGTGATAAAGATTTAATGACTGTGGCGCGTATTGATGGTGTGGAAATGGTGGAAATGTAATTCATCATTTTTATTTGGAAAGCCTCTTTTATAAGGGGCTTTTTTATATCTTGATGATAAGCACTCTATACACAGTATTTGGAATTTACGTTCTTTTGCGCAAAATCTACTAAAAATAAAAGATTATCTTGGTTATGCATTTTTTACAAAAAGTTCGGGCTGAAAACTTCCCTGAAAAAATTATCTGGGGATGGAAAGACACTTTTGCCGTTTCTATTCTCCCATTGATTGTTATAAATGGTCTTATTTTAGAAAAAATATTTGGAACCTCGATAGCTGTCAGTTTGGGCGATACTATTTTAAGAGGCGTACTGTTTATTTTAGTGTGCTGCTTATATAAGGATATGTTGTTTAGGCATTGGAAAAAATATCAACAGGCTTTTTGGCGTTCAAGTATATTGGTTGTGGTGGGTGCAATATGCTTACAAGTGATTATCTCACTCACACGTCAATTTCTTCCTGTGAGTGAAAGTCACGAAGAAAGACCATTTATTGATCCTGAAAAAATTGCTTTTCTGAGTTTGTTACTCATCAGCTTTGGACCTTTATTTACTGCACTTTTAGAAGATATCGTGTTCCGCTATACCTTATTACAAAAACTATTTATTCAGCCGTGGTTATGGCGCATGGTTTTGATCATGCTGAATTCGATTTTATTTGGTTTGATTCATTATTATAATTTTGATGGGAACCTAGTCGCAACAATCAGCTTTATGAGTGCAGGATTATTTTTAAACTTGATCTACTTATGCACAAGAAATATATGGCATGTGTTGCTCATTCATTTTCTCAATAATGCGGTATTATCTGTGGGTGGGATTTTACTATTAAAACTTATTCAAACATTCACTTAGTTATTTAGTTGTTGCATATGTCTAGTTTATTTATCGTTATGTTGGGTGGTCGCCATGCACGTGCCAATACGGAAGTCCATGATGTCGTTTTGGCTGTTGGAGACACACTTGAAGAAATTTATCCTCAATTAAAAAATGCGTGGTTTGGTGAACAACAAGGTTTGCATATTGATGCTTGGCAAAAGCTACAAGTCATTGAGTTTGAAAATAAGACATATCAGATCCGTTTTAGTGATGCTCAACCGAATCTATTAGACGCTAAGTTGTGGTTAATTAACCTAGGTGGCTACGATGTAAATGAGTTTGGCGAGTTGCATCGTTATGTTCTTGTTGTCGCCCAAGATGCCAGTGAAGCAAAAAGCAAGGGCAAACAGCATTTTGCCAACCATTGGCAAAAGCAGCACACAGATCGAGTTTTAGATATCGATGATTGTATTGCCATTGATCATGTACATGGTCGCTATGTTGAATTGATTGAAGTAGATACGAAAACAGATTTAAGTCAATTCTGTGAAAGTACGTGGGAAAATACCTACTTGACGATTTAACAGTAAACGCGATTTGATTCATCGAAATGGCGCAGTATTTCAGCCTTAAAAGATTAACAGTGGCTTAATTAGCAATAAACAATATAATTCTTTGCAGTACTTACGCATAAGCCTGTTGCTTATACAACATAGTCTCCGCAATGTTGAACATGAGACTGAATACAATGAGAACTCAAACAAAACACTGTGGAGTGTATGCAATGAGCGGATTATTAGATGAATTGGGTAAAATTGCAGGTGCTGTAATTGCTGAGCAAGGTGTTGATAAATTAGATCCTGATGCTGGATTTTTAGAAAAAGCGGCAGGTGCATTTGCAGGATATGAAGCTGCAAAAATTGCTGAAAATAAACTGGAAAATGATACTGAACAGCAAAGCTCGGATGACCAATCCTAAATTAGCTCTTTAAATCTTTATCTACGAGTGAATCCAAGAGATGATCATGTGTTTAACTCAAGTATTTAAATTGCTTCATGGTTAATCATCTTTTAATAAGTCTTCAATCAGTTAAAAAGGGCATAGAATCTATGCTCTTTTTTTATTATCTTAAATAAAGATAAGTAATGAAGAAAAACATCAAATGCATTATAACGCTGAGGATATTAAGCGAAGTCTTGCCAATTCAATCCCTGGAGGATGCTTATCAATAAAACCGCTATAAAATATGGAAAAAAAGCATTTCTTTGATAGATCAATACTCGTTATATTGTCCACCGTTATAATGAAACTACTAGCTGTACGCCATGTATTTATATACTGATTTTGATCAGCAACTGATCAACGAACGTGTTGCACAATTCCGTGATCAAACGGAACGTTATTTAGCTGGAAAACTCACTGAAGATGAGTATCGTCCTTTACGCTTACAAAATGGTTTATACGTGCAGCGTTATGCGCCAATGCTACGTATCGCTGTACCTTACGGTTTAATGAATTCTAAACAATTGCGCAAAGTTGCTGAACTTGCTAAAGAATACGACCGTGGCTATGCGCATGTTTCAACACGTCAGAATATTCAGTTTAACTGGCCTGCACTGGAAAACGTTCCTGATATGCTTGAAGGTCTTGCTTCTGTTCAAATGCATGCCATTCAAACCTCAGGAAACTGTATTCGTAATACAACTACAGATCAATATGCTGGCGTTGTGGCTGGAGAAATTGCCGACCCACGCCCAACTTGTGAATTGATTCGTCAATGGTCGACATTCCATCCTGAATTTGCATTCTTACCACGTAAATTCAAAATTGCAGTGTCTGCACTTGAAGAAATTGATCGTGCTGCAACTTCATTCCATGATATCGGTGTGTATTTAACTCGCAATGAAGCGGGTGAATTGGGTTATAAAATCAAAGTTGGTGGCGGTTTAGGACGTACGCCGATCATTGGTTCGATGATTCGTGAATGGTTACCACGTGAAGATTTAATTGCATATTTGGAAGCAGTACTTCGTGTATATAACTTACATGGACGCCGTGACAATAAATACAAAGCACGTATTAAAATTTTGGTGAAAGCATTAACACCTGAAGTGTTTGCTGAAAAAGTGGAAGCTGAGTTTGCAGAAACCATCAAAACATTGAAAGTACAACCCGAGATCTTAGAAAAATTAGATCAAGAATTCATGCCGTTTGATTATCAAGATTATGCGGATGAAGACTTTAGTGCCTTATTTGCTGAATATCCAAAATTCAAGCATTGGTTCAATATCAATACCAATGCACATAAAGTGGCTGGTTATCGTATTGTCACCATTTCACTCAAACGTGCAGGTATTGCACCGGGTGATATGACTGTTGAAGAAATGAATTTGATTGCAGATCTTGCAGACAAATATACTTTTGGCGAGTTGCGTACTACGCACGAACAAAATATTTCATTGGTGGATGTTCCGCAAAAAGATTTATTTGAATTGTGGCAAGTTCTTGAAAAGAACAATTTGGCTCGTGCACATATTGGCTTTATTACCGATATTATTTGCTGTCCGGGTGGTGACTTCTGTTCTTTGGCGAATGCGAAATCAATTCCAATTTCTGAAGCAATTACACGCCGTTTTGATGATTTAGATACAGTTTATAATTTAGGTCATATTGACTTGAATATTTCAGGTTGTATGAATGCTTGTGGTCACCACCATGTCGGTAATATCGGTATTTTAGGTGTAGATAAAAAAGGTGCGGAATTCTATCAAATTACTTTGGGCGGAAATGCAGACCATGACGCTTCGATTGGGGACATTTTAGGACCATCATTTGCTGCGGAAGCTGTACCTGATATTATTGATGAAATTTTAAATACTTACCTTGATCTTCGTAATGAAGGTGAAGCATTTATTGAAACTTACCGCCGTGTCGGCATTAAACCATTTAAGGAGCGTGCATATGCTTAATACCGCACTTCAAGTCCTCTCTAAAGATGGCTCTATTGCAGACAATACTTATCAAATTATTGGTGAGGATGGTGTGTTACCTCAAGGTGATGTATTGTTGACTGTTGAACAGTTGGATCAGCTTGCCAATGTAACAGGTAAAAAAGCGCTATTGATCACTGTGGATGCTTCGCCAGAAACTAACCAGTTTCCGCTTGATCAGTTAGATGCAATCTTTATTGATTTTGCTGGGTTTAATGATGGTCGTGGTTATTCCTTTGCTGCATTATTGCGTCGCCAAGGTTACCAAGGTGAGCTTCGTGCAACTGGTGATGTATTTAAAGACGTTTTGAATTATATGAAGCGTTCAGGTTTTGATACCTTTGTAATTAAAGAAGGTAAAGATATTCAAGAAGCTGCTGCTGGTTTAGGTGATTTTACTCACCCTTATCAAGCCTCTACAGCAGTACCGAAAGCGCATTATCAAACTGGTGCTTGATTGTTTTAAGCATTGATTTTGAATTAGAAAGCCGAACATCTGTTCGGCTTTTTTGTGGATGATTGGTCGAATCATTAAACATGAATACTTTCAGGACGGCTAAAACTATGCTCAAAGTCAAATCAGGAATTTAAATTGATCGTTGCATTTTTGCAATGTTGTATGCTGTAAAAGTCGCTGTTTTACCGAGTTGAAAGATCACATAATGAAATAAAGATTTATTATGGTGAATGAAATGCTCAGTCAAAAAACAGGTGATTTATCGTTACTCAAAGGTTGGAATGCAACTTTACCGAATACTGAAGTCATGCCTGTATTGTTTCTTGGGCATGGTTCTCCAATGAATGCCATTCAAACCAATGATTTTACGCGTTCGTGGAATCGTATTGGTGCTGAAATGGAGATACAACCGACAGCAATTTTATGTATTTCTGCGCACTGGCTCACTCAGGGTGTTACAGCAGTTACTGCGATGCAACAACCAAAAACGATTCATGATTTTGGTGGTTTTCCTCAAGCATTATTTGATATGCAATATCCTGCTTCTGGAAATAAAGCACTGGTCGAAGAAACAACTGCTGCGATTCATCGTGTTGAAGTTCATCATGATCATACTTGGGGTTTGGATCATGGAACATGGGCGGTGTTATGTCATGTATTTCCACAAGCCAATATTCCCATCGTACAGTTGAGTATCGACTACAGTCAGGATGCACAATATCATTATGATTTGGCAAAAGAATTAGCTCAATTGCGCCGCAAAGGTGTTTTGATTGTTGCGAGTGGTAATTTGGTCCATAACCTTAGAAAAGTTGCTTTTGACAAATTTGATGGTCACTTTGGTTATGATTGGGCTTTAGAAGCAGACGCAAAAATGAAGAATTTTTTGTTAAGTCATAATCATCAAGCATTGATTGATTGGCAAAAGCAGGGTCCTGAATTTTTATTGTCGATTCCAACACCCGATCACTATTATCCAATGTTATATGCTTTAGGTTTACAGGAAGAAAATGATCAGCTGAGTATTTTTAATGATCAAGCCGTAGCAGGTTCTTTGACCATGACATCATTTAGGTTGGATCAAGCATAGTTTTTAAAATTCAAACCTAAAAAAGGTGAATCGAGGGATTCACCTTTTTATTTATCTAAAGATTCTGCTGGTTGTTGAGGTTTACTCAAGATAAAATTTGCCGATGATGATTTGAACTAAAACGACAATGTCTTTCTTACTTGCAAAAATTAATCCTGGGGTATTTTGGCTGTTAATCGCAATTGCGACTGATGTTCTATCCACATTTTATTCTGCTAAAGGCAATGGTTTGGTCAATAAATTTGATCAAGGCATCGCTCTAGTTTTGTATATCATTTCTTTTGCATGTGCTGCTTATGCGTTGAAATTTATGCAAGCTGGAATTCTATATGTTTTATGGTCTGGGCTTGGGGTGATCGCCACTGCGTTATTAGCCAAGACATTTTTAGGTCAAAATATTGATTTAGCTGGCTGGGTCGGGATTGCTTTTATTACTGTTGGTCTCACAATTATTGCGCAATTTTCCAATATTGATGTCTAAAGCTTAACCATAGCTTAGACATCAGTGGGTGAATGCAAAATTTAAAATAGTGGTGAATTAATAAACTTATAAAAAAATGCTGTGCCCAGAGAAGGTTCTAAAAGTAATGGGAATAAGAAACCATAGATTGCACCAGTAATATGAGCACGATGGTCAATCAGTGGTGAATGCCCAGAACGAATCGCATACATGCTATAGCACAAATATATTGTTCCAAAAATAATTGCGGGAACAGGTAAAATATAGATATAGATCATGCCCCAAGGATTAAATAAGATCGAACTAAACAGTACTGCATTGACTGCACCTGAGGCGCCTAAACTTCGATAAGAGTTTAAATTCCGATGATGCAAATAGCTTGGAATAGCAGCAATAATGATGGCGCTACAATAAAATAAGACAAAGCCCATACCACTTAAATAACCACGGAAAAACCATTCAATATTTCGTCCAAAGAAATACAAGGTAAACATATTAAAGAATAAATGCATACCATCATTGTGGATGAAACCATGTGTTAAAAAGCGATCATATTGACCATGCTTAATTGCTGAAATATTGAAAATCAAACGATTCATGACATGGCGTTGTTGCCAAGCAATGATAGAAATTGCAATCGTGATGAGAATAATCAGAAGTGTATGGGTAAGCCCTGTGATCATATTTGTTATAAATGATGTCGTTTTCTTGAGTGAACTATAGCCTATATCATGTCGAATCAATAGGCTATATTTTAATGAGATGATTAGGGGCTGTGGGCAATTCGTCTATGTTTACGACTAGGTGTGTTTTTTAGGCGATTCTAGGCGCGAAATACGAAATTTAGTCATTCTAAATGAGTAGTTCGTAACGACGAAGCGCTAAAAAACACGCTAGTCCCCGCTGCGCCTTGCGCTGCAAACAAAGCAGTGCTTTGTTCTTGCTCAGGGTTGTGGTTAAAATTATCTCAGGCTACGTTATGAAACTTAAAAATAGTCTCGCTATTCTCTTCATTTCCTTGCGGAGTATACTCCTCATGCCTGCTCAATTTTAACTTACAACGCAAGCCATTTATGAAATGTCCACAGCCCCTAAACTTCATTGAGTTGGCAGTTTACCATCCATCGAATACCAAACTGATCTGTGAAAGCGCCATATAGAGCACCCCAAAACGTTTTATCCAAAGCCATTTCAATCTGACCATTGGCAGAGAGTGCTGTAAATAATCGTTGAGCTTCATCCGCTTCATGTGCTTCTAAATTAATCGAAATATAATGATTAGTTCCTTTGCTGAATGGAGCACTATTTGGTGCACAGAACTGTTCAGTGGTATCCGAGCCCATCAATACAGTAAAGTCATTAATGGGCAAAGAAATGTGCAAAATATAATTTTTCTCTTGTTCAGGGACTTGGACATCAGGCAATTCTGAATAGCGCTTTAAAAAAGAGAAATCTCCACCAAAAACCGACTTATAAAAGTTAAAAGCGGCTTCTGTTTGACCTTCAAAATTTAAATAATGATTGAGTTGCATTGTGCTTGTGTCCATTTTGTTGTTTTGAAGTGACTAATTTATCAGCTCATTGTTTAAAAATTGATGAAGGTTTTGTAATTGGACAGATGAATGCTTGATACCAAGGATTCATCTGCCCATTGAGCTTTAAAGCTGTTTATCTTGTTTTTGCTCTAACTTTAAATCTTGTTGATTGGCATATCCATCAATGTCTGCATTTTGCAGTGGTTCATTTGGATTTGGACGATCCACAAAACCAATTTTAGGCACAGGAATCTCAATTTGATTTTCCACAAAGCGATTACGGATCAGCTCATGAATTTCATCTTTAACTTGTAGATAGTTGGCTTGCATACACCAAAGTGCAAATAAAATTTCAATGGATGATTCACCAAACGCGGACACAGTCACACGTGGTTTAGGATCTGCCAAAACCAATGGGTAATCGTTGGCGACCTCAATCAATACTTCACGGACTTTGTTAATATTTTCATTAAAATTAATTGCTACCGTGATCGACAATCGTCGTATCGGGAATTTTGATAGATTATGGACTGGTGCTCGAATCAGTTGCTCATTGGGTAAACGTACATAAACATTGTCCATGGTTAAAAGTTTCACAGACAAAAGGTCAATCGAAATTACTTCACCTTCAATCGTATGCCCACGAATGAGGGTGATTTGGATTGTATCACCGACTTCAAAAGAGCCTTCACCGATTAAAAATAATCCACTGATCAAGTTAGATGCTGAGGTTTGTGAGGCGAAACCCAGTGCTACGGTCAAAATCCCTGCTGCACCTAAAAATACACTGAGTTTAAATCCTGCTTCTTTTAAACTGGCAATTACAAACAGCAAGAAAATAAAATAAAAAATACCTCTGCGCCACACCAAACGTTGATGTGCATTAAAACGTGCACCTATAGTTCGAATAAAAGTATTGGAAATAACACGCGCCAGTACAAAGCCAACAAAGCAGAGAATCAGTGCAACGGCAATTTCACTTAAACGATCTAAATTTACATTGGTGAAAATGCCTTTTAAGCTGTCCGCGATGTCTTTGGGAATATTGGATTGAGCCATTGTTTACCTCATCCCTTAGAAAAATGAATCAAACATGTTAAATAATGCGCCACCCGGTGAACGTGGTGGATGAACATAAATCACTTCTCCAGCCAGTGGTGGGGTACGATTTTCAATTCTAACGCGAGCAGGACGATCATTACCTTCATAAATGACCTTAATTTGTGAGGTCCATAAACGCCCTGTACTTTCACTATAAAATAAAGGCAGTGCAGGAACAGGCACATTCATCCGATCGAAGCGTAATTGATGACTGCTGACATTGTGAAAATCAATCGGGGTAACAGCACGGAAAGCACGGGGGCGCAATAAATTCAATTCTGTACGACCATCGACTGAGGTCGCATAACACATTTCACCTGTACGGTGATCTGGACCAAACCATGTATCCTTAGGCAAAATCACAGGAATATCAAATAGTGGCTCTTTCTGTGCCTGAACAAAGCCTGAAATCCATAAGGGGGTACTGATATACAGCGTACCACGTTGTCCTGCTGGAATATAAATAGGATCGACAGGACGAATAACTACAGAACGGTCAGCCAATCGGGGCATTAACTGAAATGTTTTGTGGGTTTCTCTAAACATGTAGCGCTCAACATGCACGGGTTCAGGAAAACCAAAATTCACATCATGAATTTTATGCCATTGCTGTTCATAGTCGTACTGGAAGTGTGGGCGATAGTATTCTAGACGCCATTCTTGTAAACCACGTGTAATGCGCATCATCATTGAACCAAACTGCCATGCTTTGGATTGGTTCAATTCAAAATTTTGTTCTCCCCACCATTTTAAGTCAGGGAGTTCTGGTTCAAGATGGTCTTTCTTTTTAGACAAAAGTGTTCATCCTATTCATAAAATCATCATCAAATCTTTAACAAACAGACTTCACGCTGTCATGTGCATAGAGTACACTCAAAGCAATTTAAATGATTAATATAAGTTGTAATGCAAGTTCTTAAACAATTACAAATACCATATAGTTTTGCAAAACGGCATGGAGTGCTGTTGCGTTATGAAGGTGATCAAGTTTTTATTGTTCGTCGTCAGGATACCGCACAAATTGCGATTCAGGAAGCACGTCGTTATCTTGGTCGCGTTGCACAACATCAATTATGCAATGAAACTGAATTTAATCAAATGCTCAGTTCAAGCTATGCAGGTGAAACAGGTGAGTCACAACAAGTCGCAGCTGGCTTGGAAGATCATCCCGACTTATTAAGCCTTGCTGATCAAGTTCCTGAAACAGAAGATTTGATGGATCAGGAGGATGATGCACCTATTGTCCGACTCATCAATGCCTTGTTGTCAGAAGCCATTCGTGTGGGTGCATCTGATATTCATATTGAAGCATTTGAAAAGAAATTATCTGTGCGATTACGTGTTGATGGTCAGTTGCGTGAGATTGTACAACCACGTCGAGAACTTGCACCGTTGTTGGTATCACGTATCAAGGTGATGGCAAAACTGGACATTGCCGAAAAACGTATTCCGCAGGATGGTCGTATTTCTTTACGTCTTGCTGGGCGTGAGGTGGATGTTCGGGTATCCACACTGCCATCATCTCATGGTGAGCGTGTAGTGATGCGTTTGCTGGATAAACAGGCTGGACGTTTAAACATGACGCATTTGGGGCTGATGAAAAACGACTATGATCGCTTGACTCAATTGGTTCACCGTCCACACGGCATTATTTTGGTTACGGGACCAACAGGCTCTGGTAAAACAACAACTTTATATGCCGCACTTTCTGACTTAAATGATGGTTCAAAAAATATTCTAACCGCTGAAGATCCAATCGAATATCAACTTGAAGGTATTGGACAAACCCAAGTTAACACCAAAGTGGATATGACTTTTGCACGTGCACTAAAGGCGATGCTTCGCCAAGATCCTGATGTTGTGATGGTGGGGGAAATTCGTGACTTAGAAACAGCAGAAATTGCAGTGCAAGCCTCTTTAACAGGTCATTTGGTTTTATCTACACTTCATACCAATACTGCAATTGGTGCAGTAACACGCTTGAAAGATATGGGAATTGAACCCTTCTTATTATCCAGTTCATTGATTGGTGTGATTGCACAACGCTTGGTTCGAACTTTATGCTCTCATTGCCATACATGGCGTGAAGCAGATGATTTTGAAAAAGATGTATTTAAACCTGTAAGTTTAGAATCAGATCTAAAGTTACCTGTGCCAAACGGTTGTGATTATTGTTCACATACGGGTTTTACGGGACGTACTGCGATTTATGAAATTGTACCGATTGATGAGCAAATGCGTCGTTTAATTCATGGTAATGCTGCTGAGTACGAACTTGAAGAATATGCACGTAGAGATGCGGGTTCAATTCGTGATGATGGTTTACGTAAAGTATTGGCGGGTAAAACGACCATGGAAGAAGTATTACGTGTGACCAATGAGGCGGCTGAATAGTTAGAGTTGACTTGGCTGTATAATTGGAATTTTCTTTCGCTTTACTGAGTGTGTGGCTGAAGTAGCAATTAATTCTATCTCGTTCATAAAGGTTAACCAGAAATAAAACAGTGCCTCCTCCTTAAAAAATAAAAATTCTATTTTTAAGTAGGAGGCATAATATTAAACAATCACATTCAATGTCACATCAATATTGCCACGGGTCGCATTTGAATATGGGCAAACAATATGAGCAGTATCGACTAATTTCTGTGCTTCTTCTTGCTCTAAACCTTCTAAATGAATGTTTAACGTCACTTGAATACCAAAGCCAGTAGGAATAGGACCAATACCGACATCACCTTCGATATATACATCTGGGGTAATTTTTAAATGATCACGATTCGCAACAAATTTCATCGCACCTAAGAAACAAGCTGAATAACCTGCTGCAAAAAGTTGTTCTGGATTGGTTCCACCACCAGCACCGCCCATTTCTTTTGGAACAGCGAGTTTAACATCTAAAATTCCATCTGATGATGTTGCACGACCATCACGACCACCTGTTGCTTTTGCATGTGCTGTATAAACCACTTTTTCTAAAGACATTGGATGCTTCCTTTGATTGTGTTCAAATATATCGTATACGATATAAATATTTAAACAAGTAGTGTTTGTGTAAAATTTAATAAAAAATTATTTTGAAATGTTGTCGCGTAAAGTTGAAAGGAGCTCTTTAAGCTCGGTCAATGTGTCTAAATTACATTCACTGGCTTGAGCGATTTGAAGTGGGATATCAACGGCTTTTAATTTTAATTGCTGTCCTTCTTCAGTTAGGCTAATGATCACTTGACGTTCATCAAGGGTCGAACGTTCCCGATTAAGTAAACCATGACTTTGTAATTTTTTAAGCAAAGGGGTTAGCGTAGAGGATTCTAAAAACAGCTTTTCACCTATTTCAGAGACAGTTACACCATCTTTTTCCCAAAGCACGAGCATGACTAAGTATTGTGGGTAAGTTAAGCCCAATGGTGCAAGTATTTTTCGGTACAGTTGATTGAGTGCCAAGTTCGTAGAATAAACAAGAAAGCAAACTTGATGATCAAGATTTAAATGTGAATAGTCTTGTTGCATGCTTGTCTCAAAAGATATGACTCATACTGAGTATAACGCTGTTTGTCATATTCATAAAATAAAGTCATTTGGGAAAATATTAGAGAGTAATCAATCGGCGATGTTGTATCAGTGGCATTGATGCACGAACAGCATCTTGTTCAGCTAAATCAAAAGGTACAGTCAGCAGTTGAGCGCCTTCTTGATTTGAAATTGCCAAAATTTGACCTCGGCTATTGGTTGCCCCAGCATGTCCCCAAGTTTGGCGTTTCTCACCGTGCCAACCTTGTTGAGCAGCACCTAAAACTTGACATTGACTGTCCATCGCACGAGCTTGCAGTAATAACTGCCAATGCATTTGACCTGTGGTATAAGTAAATGCAGCAGGCGCTGTTAAAAGATTTGCACCTTCAGAGCGAAGTATCAGTGCAAGTTCAGGAAAGCGTAGGTCATAGCACACCATCAAGCCGATATTGCCAAAAGGTGTTTTTGCAACCACAACATCATTGCCTGGTTCAAAGAATTTTGATTCTTGATAGCCACCAACAGCATCGCCCACTTGCACATCAAACAAGTGAATTTTGTCATAACGCGCCTCAGTACGTTCAGGGCTAATACATAAGCTTACTGTACGCACACGACCATCTTCAATGATTGAGCCATCTGGACGGAACGGGCACGGTAATGTACCGGCAACCATCCATATTTGATAACGATGTGCTAAATGCTCTAAATGCTTTTGAATCTCTTCAAAGCGTGCCGCAGTTTCTCGTTGTTTTCCAGCCGCGAAACAGACAAAGTTTTCTGGGAAAACAATCAAAGATGCACCATCAGCTTTACTTTGTTGCACCAATGACTCAATCACACTGAAGTTAGCTTCAATGTCATTTTGAGAATTCATTTGAACAACAGAAAGTAAAGTCATGTGCTATCCCTAATCATAACAATTTTGAAAAGATTAAGCGTTTTGCTGATCTGAAGATACACATTCCATAGTATCTTGCTGCTTTTCAAGTTGTTTCACTAATGGCTCGAACATATTTTGATTGTTTTCGTTGAGCTTCATTAACGTTTTGTGTGCATCGAGAACGGTACACAACATGGTGCTGTGATTCACATTGTCGTCAATCAAAGCATTGGTACATACTTTAGGGTCACCACAATAATTTAAAATGACAAACACCTGCCCTAAGCCCATGCTATTGGCTAGAGTGGTAATGTCTGGATTTGTGGATAGCATGACTGCTTGGATGTGGTGTACTTGTTTTAACTTTAAACCAAGTTTCGCAAGTATTCCAAGAACAGTACTATCAATAAATGTGGTTTGGGTTAAATCAACAATTGCGCCAATGACGTTTTTCTGTTGTTCAATCCTTGCCAAAAGTTTGTCTAAACTAATACAAGATTGGGCTCGCACTTCACCAATAAGTTTGAAAATATGCGTTCCATTCAAGCTTGCATATTCAACATGACCTGTTGACATATAAATGCCATTTGCAGAGAAGGATAGGAAAATTATCACATAGCGCAAGTCTATACTCAAGCGTTTGCATATCAGTTAATAGTCTAATTAGTTATATGTATTTGATTATAATGTTAATTCATTCTACGAAGACTGAGGATGGCAATGTCATCTGCGACGTGATCTGGCGCGCGGAATGATTGATTTTGCAAATGATAGACCAATTGAGCGAATTGTTCATTCAAGCCACCAGAAAAAGGTTCAAGTGCACCATCAGAACAAATAATGAACCGCGCATGCTTATTTAAAGTACATTCAAATTCTTCAACCTCTAAGTCTTCTGTAAGTCCTAAAGGAAAGCTACTGGTATTTAAAACACGAGGAGCTTGATTGGGTTCAAAAATAATAGGGGGAGGATAGTGTCCCGCACTTGACCACTTTAATGTATGTGTCTCAATGTTGAGAATTCCTGCCAGCATAGTGATGTGTTTTTCAATATTCTCTTGGACAAGCATTCCATTCAGTTTCTTAATTAACTCTCTTGGTGTTTTTGAACGCCCGTGAAAAGCTGCCATCCATGAAGTCAACAAAGAGCTGGTTACGCCATGACCAGAGACATCCGCCAAATAGAACATGATTTCTTTATCACTGATTTTCCAGTAATCATACCAGTCACCAGACAAGTAAGCTGAAGGCTGAAAAAGGGTTTCAACTTTATAGTTTTGCAAGTCTATTGGATTGGGGAGGAGTTTTTTTTGTAATTCTGCAGCAGAGGGTAGATCGCGACTATCTTGGTTTCGTTTATATTGGGCATCTATCTTAAAGAGCGAACCTTCAAGGTTGCTAGGAAGCTTGGTCCAGATCCAACCAGCAAGCGCACCGAGTTCCCATGCTTGGGAAAGCTCAGCACCTTCGTTCTCTTGTGCAATGACAATCGTTGGCAGTGCCCATTGATATTCTAAAAAATCATGTACATCTGCAATCGCGATTCTGGTCGGATCATAAAGATGAATCTCTTCAATGGTAATCATCTGCAAGCTTGGAAGCGTATTTAATACGTGCTCTAAACTTGAAATCTGGCGACTGGGTTGAATGAAATACATAGAAGAAATGAATGATCCTTAATCAATATAAAAAGCGATACCCACTAGATTTACTATAGATAACACCACATTGCTAGTAAAACTAAAGAGATTACTAGCAAATAAGTTTAACAAAATATTGTGATTATTTGTTTGTGCCTGTATCAGATGAATCATCAGTATCATCGTCGTCATCACCAACAAAAGAAACAGCTTCTGCACCACCGCCTTTTTTCTCTGCGATTTGGAAAGCAAGGCGCTGTAAATAAATATCACGGATTGCTGAATAGCGATCACCTTGCAATACATTTTCCACATCTAATAGTTTTGAGCGTGTATTGATCCCGCCTAAAACACGATTTCCCCAAATTAAACCTGTTTGATTGTTATCATCCATTGTATAGCTAATGGGATTTGCATAGCTTTCAGCAACGTAATCCACAGAGTGGCGAAGTGTACTTGGTCCTAAGACAGGCAACATGAGATAAGGACCACTCGGTACACCATAATAGCCAAGTGTAATTCCTAGACTTTCTTCTTCAGTCGATAAACCTAAACGAGTTGCTGGATCTGCTAGACCTAAAGAAGTAACAGTATTCAGTGTAAAACGACCCAATGATTTAGCTGCACGCTTAAAACGACCTTGAGCAAGCTGATTAACCGCATTCCACGGTTCGCTTAAATTTTTACGAAACAGACTATATGAAGAGCGCACATCTTCAGGAACTTTTTGCTTATATTGAATGGCGACTGGTCGAGCGACATTACGGTCAATCATATCGTTAAATGCATAAATTTCACGGTTTAACGGTTGTAGGGGGTCTTTTACAGCATCTGGTTGAGCAGCATTTGCATTTACTTTTAAATCATTTTTTGTAATGTTTTTGAGCTCTTTAAGTGCTTCAATTCTTGGATGCTTAGACATTGCTGGATCAGAAGAATTCTCTTGAGACAACTTATCAGCTGAAACAGAGTCAACAGCATTGTCAGAATTTTCTTGGGTAGATAATTCTTCTTGAGCAAATACATGGCTCGTCAGACCAATGCTGAGTAAACAAGCCCAAAGTACGTGATAAGGACGCATAGAATTCCTTGAAATATGCTTATAGTAAAAATGGTCGATAATATTATTAAAGACACTTTCGTATTCTAACAGTAGTTGTTGCATATGTATTAAAGCAAATTTGATTAAAAAGTGTGAATAAATTTGATTAATGGATAATATTTGTACGAACAAATGAAATAATTAAAAAAAGGGGTTGTGTTGGATGAGGAATGCTGTAGAATGCACATCCATCGGCGGTGATGAAGATTAAAACTTCTGATAAAACAATGACTTGGTTGAATTGATTAAGTTGGGTTTTAGAAAGGAAGTTTAAAAATAATTTGAAATCACAGTTGACTTTCTAGAGATAGAGAGTAATATAGCCGACCTAGCTTGATGCTGACGAAGCATGAAGAAGATCATTAAGAGAATATGAAGAACAACTTGTGTGGATTTTTACTGATTGATTGATCGAAATATTATCATTGATTGATTGGTTTAAATTACTCGAAGTTT
>NZ_AMFQ01000108.1:0-233 GCF_000335555.1 Acinetobacter sp. WC-743
TCTTGAATCGCATTCGGATCATTACCTGCTGTTGGATCGGTATAACCTACTTGCACCGCTTGACCTGCTGTCACTGGAGCACCCAAGGTTAACACTACCGTTGAACCGACAACGGTAACACCGGTGACAGTCACCACCTGACCATCCGCAGTCACTGCGAAGTCGCCTGCAACTGGTGGATTTAATGGATCAAGCGCTTCACTGTAGTTCAGCGTTAAGGTCGTACCCAATGG
>NZ_AMFQ01000109.1:0-10319 GCF_000335555.1 Acinetobacter sp. WC-743
CCCCAACGTTTGACCACTCCTATAAATTCCTCAACGTCATGACCTGCTAAATAGTGCTTAGGTAAGCCTGTATGATCGCTGTAAAGGATTTCCCCATCCTCATCACGCTCTACACCAATGTGATACAGCTCATGTTCAATCAAAGCACAAAATTCACGATCGTTCGCACGTTCACAAAAGCTTGCATCAACTGTAATTAGATAAATAGGTACAAACCCAAACCAGTCACGCATTTGTTGCTCTTGTCGAGCTTTACGCCAACCACCTTGGTTAAACATCACTTTTTCACATTGACCTAATACCATCCTCTTTTTAGCAACGGCGGCAGATGAAGCCCAAGCGAATGCTAAGAATGTTTCATCGTCATGAAGTAATTCAGCTATGTGGTCATAGTCGGGATTATGAAGTTCACCACCAAGGGTTAAGAAGTTTTTCACTACCCATTCTTTTAGATCCGCTGCAGGTGCCAAGCGAATCGCTTCCTCTTCCTCAGCTTGATCTATCAAGTCTGTTGGTGGAAATGGTCTGATCTGTTCCATTGAAAATATGCCTCTTCAAATTCTTAAGCCACTGACTAGACAAATTAGCTTCGACTTGTAATGGTCCATCTTCCTGAATTTTATATCTGGGTGCTGACTCTATTCTGATCACTGTGTAACCCATATCGGCAGCAACATCGTAACGCTCCATACTCCAAGCTTTATCTTTTAGCTTGCCTTTACGACCTCCCGACCACGGTCCGCCTGAGATCTCAACTAAAATTCTATGTTCAATAAGATAAAAATCGAAACGCCAATGTTTTGTTGATTCAAATTGGAATAATTTTTCATATTTAATTTGAAGCACATTCAGCGATTGCTCAAAGTCTTCAAATGCTTCTAAATATTTTTGTGATGCCTTAGGTAATTGTCTTGTTCTTGGTTTCTTTTTAATTTCTGATTTTTGGGTAAGTCGTTTATATTGAGATGTATCCATTAATTTTGCCTAATAAAAAAGCCCCATCGTTAGTGATAGGGCTATTGTTGGACTTTATGTGTTTAGGTTTGTTGGGTGATTACTTTGATTAATTTCCCATAAAATTTGAAAGATTCAGATAAATATAAATTAGCGATTTAAATTTTCAGATATATAATCAAATATCACTCTATCTGAGTCTTCTTTTTGTTTAGCTACAATTTTCTCTATTTCCTTATATTCAATTAACTTAAAGTCATTTTTTAATTTGTCATTTTTATTTTTCTTAACTAATAAAACTTTATCACCTGTGGCTTCAATTAAATACCATAAATCTTTATCTAATTTTATTTTTACTAAATTAGATGAACTTTCTTTATTGATTAATAGTCGATAAGCATCTTTTTTTCCCAAAAAATAAGGAGTATAAATAATTATGAAAGACATTAAAAAGATAGTGAATAATGAGTAAGCTTTAGCCTTATTGTTAATCTTCTCAACAATATGATTTGGTGTTAATAAATTTTCTGGAATCTTAATATGCTCAATACTTATTGAGCTATTTTTAATAAATTTATTTCGATCAACCACTAACTGCCTAATTAAAAAAATTGATACAACATAATGAAAAATACTTAATGTAGAAAAATCTTTATTATCAAACAAAAAAGACAAAAATTTCGACTTATCATAGATGCTAAACAAGTTGAGAGCAAAAATAATTAAAAATAAAGCTGTAATAATCCGCAATGCTTTCTCTTGATATTTTTCAAATAATTGAGTAAGTCTATAAATTAAATAGCAAATCATACTTGCCATAAATAAACTAATAATACATTCAAGAGAACTAGTTATAAATTGCGAAGGTGTAATGTAGCTTAAATACCAAGGAATACCCAATGTGTTATAAAAACTATATCTATAAATTCCAAAATAACCTAATGTGAAGAAAAAGATTAGAGTCAAAAACTCCATAAAACTCAAATTAAACGGCAACTTTATTTCTTTAAACATAATCTTATCAAGTTAATTTTTCAAAATTATAGCTCAATGATCTTCAAAGTTGCCACCTAATTTTAAGATTACCATCCTTTAGGAATTTTCATTGTTGTCACTTATTTCATTCATGCCACATAACGCATCATGCAATTGGTCTAGTTGCTTAAAAATCGCATCTGGAACACCTGTATCTGTTGTTGTCAAAATAGTGACTATAGAAATCCATTTTGCTGTAGCTTTTTCAATCCGCTTGTCTTTCTCTTCAACTTCTTTGCGAATCTGACTCCAACGATTAATTGCATGAGTTTTTTCATCACGGCACATTTGTGATTTTGCATTTGCTTCATCAACCTCAGCCTGTCGGGATTGCTGACCTGCTTCATAAGAAATTTTGCAGCATTTCCACCAGACTACAGAATATTTGTTTTAATCGGAGCATGTTGTTCTCTTGAATTACAAACCCACTGAAGTGGGCTGATAAGTTCTAAAAACTATTTATCTAAAACAAACTCAAACTCAAAATTAACTCCATCCCATTTAGTTAATACACCAATCAAATCTTTTCTAGCAGTAAACTTTTTACGATATTTGCTTGCATCTTTACCCTGCTTAATAAATTCAATATCTCGTTCATTCTTAAGTTCTGTTGCCACAACACGAATCTTAAGATTTGAATTAGCTGCTTTATCAAGATTTCCCCTGAATTCTCTGTTACCTGGACCTGACCAACGCTCAACATTACCAATATAAATATATTTTTCTTCTGTAGAATTTTGAATTAGAAATGGAGCGCCCCACCACAAGCTGACAATTAACTCCTTTTCACTACTTATAGAAGATACAGACCAAAACCGATTTTTTAATTCTGCATTGAATTCTTTAAACTCATTAACAATTCCCATAAAACCCTCAAATCAATAGAAATGCATTTCGAGAATATATCTAAGATTAATTAAGTTATACAGTTTTAAAATCCCAAATTATGGCATGTCATGTAGGACTCGAACCTTCAACCATCGGCATAGAGAACCCATGCTATATCTAGTTGAGCTAATGGCGCAAAAAAGGCGCCTTAGCGCCATGTTTAGTTCGGGGTTTCTTAGGATTTATTTCTTAATTCCATGAGATTACTTTCCATAGCAGAATCATTTTCAATTCCCAAATCAGCCCTCAATAATTTTGAAAACTCAAAAACTTTAACTTCTAGTTCATCACTAAGATTTTTAGAAAGATTATTAAAGTAATAATTAGATATTGAGGTTTGATATGCTTTTAATGCTTCTTCGATTTTAAAAAGTTCCACTCTTATTTCGGAAGTTGTTACCAAATTAACCTTATTAATACATCCTTCTAATTCTATGTACTTGGCTAAATGCTGATTCCAACTAACACTTACTTCAGAATCCTGATCTTCATCTGATTCAGATTTTCTATTTGAAATTAATAAAGATGAAACTAAATATTGAACATAAGCATCTGTCAAAGCTATATATTGATCTCTCTTTGATTCAGCAACCTTTTCTGACTTTATTTCATTTAACGTATTTTTAGCAGCAATTTTTATTGAAAAAATTAGAGCAATAGCTCCTAACAATGCACCAAAAAAACCCAAAAAACCTTGAATGTATGCTGCGTCTAATGTGGCTCTAATTGAATCCATAAATTTATAAACCTAATTATTATTAAACCTCGCAAAGCGAGGTTTATCTAGCGGATTACCATAACTTCGTCCACTATAACAGAAATATGCCATACGCCTTGCGCAAGGTCAATACTTCAAAATAATTCAATAAGGTTTAATTTCGCGTCTATTGATTTCTAAACACCCTTTCTCATCTGTCTCGCTCTACGAACTAGACCTAATATCTCTTTACGATCTATTATTTCATTATCGCTATAAGGTAAGTTTCTCATCAGTTCATTGATTGGTAGATTACTATTCTCGATGAGATAACAGTCTTGCTCAGTAGTCCAGTTTGATTTTGGAAATTCATGTTTTTTACGTTGTCTTTTCATATATGTATTTTAATCAAATTTTGAAAATTTAAAAAGTTCATTTTTTATTTGCTTTATTTTCAAAAAACAATCAAATAATTAAAGATGAATCATTGAAATTAAATAAAAAAATACCCGTTGATTGGAGAAAACGGGCATATAAAATTATTAAGGTTTTGTAGCAAACTAATTTAGTTCCAAAAAACTGAAATTACAAAGTTGTTCTCTACTGTGTTTACTTTAACTTTGTATCCAGCATCTTTGAATTCTTCACTCAACTTTTCAACTTCTTTAAAATTTATCAACTTCGAAATACGTTCACTTGCATATAACTCACCTTCATCAGCTCGAACTTTAATTTGATTTTTAAAATATTTTTTAAATTGTTCAATTGAACTTAGGTCAATTAAATTTGAACTATTTGCTATATCAGCTGATAACATTGAAAAACCCTCAATAAAATTAGTAATACAGTTTAAAATTTCAATCACAGTCAGTGATGTATTTTTTAAACTGTATATAGTAATCATCTATATTTTAATTACTTTGAGGCAATGACGACAAACTGTAAGATGACCATCTGTACAGTAGTGCGTGTCAAATACCTGATGTGAACCTAAGAAGCATTTAAAATATTGAACCATATTATTTACTCCTTCTAAAGCATATGTTTTTCTAAGCTAATAATTAAATTGAGATTAGAAATAATTAAAAGTTATACAACTCGAGACATAACGACTATGCACAAAGAACATGCATATATTAAAATGCAATATGTCATCTATTTTAATAACACTATTATTCTTATTTATCTGTTGGTATTTTATTTAAAAAAAAAGCCTATTCAATACAAATAGGCTCTTGGAAACTTTCAAATTAGACCAAGGTTATACCACTTGCTTGTGGTCCTTTTTTTCCCTCAGTAATCGTAAATTGTACACGTTGACCTTCTAATAAAACTCGAAAGCCGTCAGCTTGGATTTCACTAAAATGAGCGAATACATCTGAACCATTATCTACAGCAATAAAACCAAAACCTTTAGTTTCATTAAACCATTTAACAGTACCAGTTGATAAATTTGACATATTTTTCTCGTATAATTAAGTAAAAGTTTTTTAGTTCAGCATTTTGTATTCTTGATCAGTTAACACTGCAACAAATGCCCTCAACAACAACCCACCGATTTTCAGGAATCCATAACTTCTTTCTTTCATTAAGTATCAGAAATAATTGATTTGGATTTTCTAAATCTAATGAAAAATCTAGCCCTAATGTTATTGCAGCTTTCAAAAAATCATTAGTATTTCTAATAAAGAACGACTTCATTAAAGGTCCCTAAAAAAATACCCACATAGAGGTGGTTCAGTGGGTATATAAATCATGAAACAAAGCAAATGAAAGATATACTAAGTTCAATACGTTGAAAATATTACATATTATTTTTAAGTGATCAATGAAAGCTATATGTTCAATAATTTAATTTTTCATTTAAAATCAATAACTTTATCTAAAATTAGATACAAAGTGTAATATTAATATACATACACGCAACAATTTCTTGTGATGAAAAACACCAAATTTTCAATAATTTAGATTGAATATACTTTATTAAATATGATCTTTTGTTGTCTTGTATTTCATACAATTTGATTGCCTTACTTAGCACTGTTCTATACTATTTTTATGAATTATGAGTTTCTCTGTCTTTTATGTCTGATTTACAACTTTCTTTGAGTGAATACTTATCTACAGTTCAAGAGGTTATACGTGTAGCTTTTGAAGAATCTGTTTGGGTTAAAGCTGAAATTAGAAACCTAAGTATCAAAGGTGGTCATTACTATTTAGAATTAGCTGAAAAAGAAGAAGATACAGATAAAATTATTGCAAGTTGTAAGGCAACAATTTGGAAATTCAGTGCTGCAAAAATGGTTCTGAAATTCGAACGTGAAAGCGGTATAGAATTATCTCGAGATTTAAATGTTTTAATCAAAGTTAAGGCTGTGTTTAGCCCTCAATATGGGTTTTCAGTTAATATTGAAGCGATTGATTCTAGTTATACACTAGGTGATATTGCACGGCGGTATCAACAAATTTTAGAAAGGCTGACAGCCGAAGGTCTAGTTAATAAAAACAAATCACTCCCTACCCCTTTTGATATTCAAAATGTCCTGGTAATCGCTCCTGAAAATGCTGCAGGCTTAGGTGACTTCAAGAAAGATGCTGATGCACTTCAAAAAGCCGGTGTTTGCAATTTTGTATACCACTCTGCCACATTTCAAGGAAACACCGCAGCATTAAGTATTGCTGAATCACTGTCGAATGCTTTACGGCAATGGGCTAAAGAATTTAGTTCTGCCCCGGATCTAATTGTAATTATTCGAGGTGGTGGTGCAGTTAATGATCTTGCATATCTGAATGACTATGATTTAGCGGCCCTACTCTGTAAACGTTCAGTCCCTATCTGGGTCGGTATTGGCCATGAAAAAGATCGGACCATTTTAGATGAAGTAGCTCATCGTTCCTTCGATACTCCAAGTAAAGTCATTGGAGGAATTCGAAATTTAATCGTGGATCAAGTACAAGACGTAATAGATTCCCTAAATAAGATTAAACTTTTATCACAACATCAGATATCAGCTTACCAAAGCCAAAATGATCAATACATGAAAGTAATTAAAACACTCTCTCATGGTCAGATTAATGAGACAAAAAAGAGCTTAGATTTGATAAAAGGCACAATTCAATATTTAGCCCAACAACAACTTAAATTAGCTTCCACGCAAATTGATGGTTTGCTTCGAGAACCCCTACTGCAGAATCCAAAAAATGTTATGGCTAAAGGCTATAGTATTGTCAGAAGCAATGGACATGCAATTCGATCTATTCAACAAATTTCAAACGATAGCATCCAAGTTGAATTACAAGACGGTTCTATTGATGCAAAAGTAATAAAGGTGCACAGTAATGACTAAAAAAGAATTAACCTTCAAAGAAGGCTATGAAGTTCTCAAGAAAAATGCAGAACTATTAGAATCTCAAGAAGAACCTGATATCGATAATTTAATGAAAATTGTTGAAGAGTCTATGTCAGCTTACAAAGCCTGTAAATCACGAGTAGATGCAGTTCAACAGGCATTGAACGAAACGTTTAAAGAGTAAATCTGGAAAATATATAATTAATTGAGTAATCATTTTGAAAACAAATTTTAATTTAGATCTTGCACTTTTTTTTACATCACTATCAATTATTCTATATTCTTGTGGATATTTCTACATCCAAGCTTATGTAAACTATTTTGATTTTACGCACGAGGCTTTAGGATTTGATTTTCAAAATTATCTTATCTATGGTGGTCTACAAGGTAGTCAAGTAATTTTTTTAGGTATTTTAATACCTATCACTTTATCTTTAGTGAATAAATTCATAAACCAAAACATTAGTAAATCTATTACAAAAATATTCAATTATATTCTTATTTTTATAATTATTATCTCAGTTAAGACTATATTAGCTATTTTAGGATTATTTTATTTCCCAGTCAGGATTATTTCAAACTTTATATACAAATTTCATAAATTAGCAAATTGTTTAGAAATTTTAACTTTTTTAGTGTTATTTATAGCTTTCTTGCCTTTGATTTTCATAATTTATTTATTAAAAATAATTAAAGATAAAATTAAACCGTCTATACTTGATACGCATAAAATAGCTAAAGATGAAATTCACTGGAACAGCTCAATAGATACACCAAATATTGATAAAGGTTTAAAGGAATTATTATTACACTATATAGGCTCTGTGATAATTTATGCACTGTTTTTTATTGGTATTTACTACCTTATAGATATAGAGAAGAATGGTAGCACCAATGCAAAGAAAGACTTACTTTTTTCACCTATTACTAATTTAACTATCAAAGATGAAAAAATAACCGAGTGGTACAAACTTAATAAAATCAAAGAGCCAATTACAAAAAATATTAAAATTCTTATATGTGGCAAATCTAAATGTTTAGTTGCAGTAGAAGTTCAACCGAAACTTATGTTTACAAATCAAAATTTACCAGTAATTAAATCAAATTTACTTACCACAATTAATAACGATAATTACTCAACTTTTTAACTAATATATAATAAAACTATAACGGCAATGCAAAGCAGCCAACCCACACTTTACATCGGAACGTACATCGTATTGTGTACGTTCTTGTGTCACCATCTCTGACCAGGAACAACCATAAAAATATCGACTAATCACAGCATCCATCCAATCATCTAATATTTCAGATTGTCCTTGTAGATCTAAAATTAAACGTTGTACAGCTCTCGCCTCGTTATCATTTATTTCACATGTTAGACGAGTCTTTCTTGGCTTTGCTTGTCCAATATCTTCCATAAGATAACCAGTAATAATTTTTAATCTTTGTTCAGGGCTCAATTTTTTATATTTCTTCTCTTTTACAGCATTATCCATAGCTATAGCGATTGGATTTACACTTTTTCCTGTAGGTCCTGTATTGGTATATAACCAGGCACCAAATTGATATAACCAGCCTTCTAAGTCAAAACGCGACCAATCAACTGTTTGTAAAATATGTTGTGTTGCGACTGCCGTGCCCATCTTTATAAATCCCCTACCATCATCTCTATCTGTTGAACCGCTAAACCTGATTTGACTTGCTCTGTACTAAAGCGTAACACCTGATATCCCATAACCACAGCTGCGTTGTATTTCTCCATATCACCGATATATCCCTTACCTCGAGTGTGACGTCCGTTACTCCAAACACCACCCTCAACCTCAACCAATATCTTCTTGCCTACAATGTGAAAATCTGCACGCCACTTACGTTTTGGATAGAATTTATATTCCTGTTTAAAGCTAATTTTTAAAACTCTTAACTGGTTGGCCAATATTGATTCACCGATACTTTCACCTCGATGATCTTTAACTCGAGTACTGCTTTTGTGCTTTGATTTCTTCCTGGTTTTCGTACCATAAAGTCTTTGATATTCAGCAATTGAGATGCTAGACAAAATCAATCCTCTCCCCAATCTTCATATTGATCGTAAAGTTCTGACTCATTTTCCTGATTATCCCTAAAATGCGCGCAACTTGGGCACAGAAACTCGGAATGCTCAGGTTCATATCGGACATTCTCAGCAATGAAGCAGTCCATACACACTGGTGTAGATTCAAGATTCATGCTCACCTCGCTTAAAATCAGAAATTCGCTTATTCATGCAAACCCTCCACGAATAAATTGCTGAATCCTTTCACCGATCCAACGCATTACCGTAACCGCCATTGAGTTTCCAAGGGCTTTATATCGTTGTGTTGCTGATGCTTTATGTATTTCTGTATAGCTGTCAGAGAAGCCTTGAAGACGTTCGCATTCAATCTCAGTTAAGTAACGTGCAATGTATTGATATACGACACTTGACGGCACAATCCCTCCACCTCCGCTTGCGCGCAGCGTTCCGTTTATTTGTTTTGAAATTTTGGGCGTTGTATCTGCAATCATTGCGTACGCTTGTTCACACAAAACGTTTTCTTGACCATTATTTCTGCCTAAACAATGCGCTGTTTTTGTATTAATTATTGGATCTTGGGTTCCATGAATTACAACTCCATGTCTGTCCATTTGAGTAAGTGTTGGTGCTTGTTCTTCTTTAAAACCTATGCCTTGTCCACCCGAATTTAATGATCTACCTATTATATTTCCTTGAATACCGTAGGAATGGATAACGTATCCTCGATCACTTCTGCCTAATAAAGTTGGTGCTTTTTCTACAGTAATAGCTGAGTTTGCGTTAGTTCCTCCAACACCAATCGCATGTTTTATATAGTAATCACCACAAAAAGCCTCTTGATTGCCTAACCATTTTTTCTGACCATGTGATGCAAGCAATGGAGGAACTATTGTTTGTCCGCTAACCGTTTCGCTTGTTCTGTTAGTGTATATTCCACTATTTGAGGCAGAACCTTCCCCCTTGCTTTGGCTCTTCTCAATATCCCCAAACATGCCTTTTCGCTCAAATAGTATTTCGGTGATACATTCTGTTCGAGCACTTGCGATAACAAACACTCTTTTGCGTCGTTGGGCGAGTCCGAAATATTGAGCATCAAGGACTCTCCAAACGACTTGTCTAGATGGTCCAAACACACAACCAGCGTTTTTCCATCGTCCCCCTGGTGGTTGTAATTCACACCCTTCACCTGCAAGCCCTGCCAGTAAGCAGCCGAAAGCGTTGTCTTTTGTGTTGAGCACTCCGGGTACGTTTTCCCAAACGGTAATGACTGGCTCAAGTCCTCGAACAAATCTGGCTGTATCAATTTCATTCGCTAATCTCACAAATTCAAGACTTA
>NZ_AMFQ01000110.1:0-10600 GCF_000335555.1 Acinetobacter sp. WC-743
CATCCGATTTTAGGATGAGGAGCGGAGCTCCGCAAGGGCTCGCCATACTTGTTTTGGTATGAGGAGCGAAGCTCCGTAAGCGCAACCATCAATATAGTTTTATTTCTCTTGACCAATAAAATGAAGGCGATCAATAGATTGTTTGATGATCTAAAGCTTGCACTGCCACGCTTTAGTGCTAAAGTTTAAATTCTTTTGCGTAAGCGATGCCTCACTTTTCAGAGATGAAAAGTGACAAAAATCTTTCGTTGAGCGAGGGGTACATCCTTTACCCCTGCTCAACATGGCGACATTCATGTCGCCTCACGATAGCAAGACCATCAATGATTCAAAAAGTACAAAATAAATGAACCATCCAAATCACTTGTATGAATAATCAGGCGGTTTGACTGTATCATCTTTCATCAATGATTTTTATCGAACTCAGGTTAAATTAAATTTGACTAAGCTCAAAAAATCAATGAAAAAGCCTGCAAAATTGCAGGCTTCTTTGATCTTATCGCACGATTAAACTTGGTTGTTTACATCATCATTTTTAGTTTCACGAATTGCCAAGAATGCCAAAAGCGAAAGAATAGATGCAGCTGTTAAGTAATAACCAACAGCTTGTAAACCGTACTTGGTCGCAAGCTCTGTTGCGATTAAAGGAGCAAATGATGCACCTAGAATACCCGCCAAGTTAAAAGTTAATGCTGACCCTGTATAACGAACAGAAATCGGAAAGATTTCAGATAAAACAGTCCCAATCGGTCCATATGTCATGCCCATTAGTGCTAAACCTACACATAAGAACAAGAACACAATCACTGTACTACCTGACTCAAGCATACTTGCAAACACTAAACCAAACAGTGCTGAGACAACACATACCCCGATTGAGGTTGCTCTACGTCCAAATTTCTCAGCAAATACAGCCGACAGTGGAATAAAGGCAGCAAAACAAAGGGTCGCAACAAGTTGCATTTCTAAGAATTGTGCACGAGAGTAACCCAGTTGTTTGGTTCCCCAGTTGAGCGCAAATACAGTGGTCAGATAGAACACAACGAAAGTACAAACCGCCGCAATTGTACCAAGGAATAACATTTTATAATGTTTGGTCACAACTTCTTTAAACGGTACGTTTACTTCTTTCTGCTTGTTCAACACTTTTTGGAAAGCAGGAGTTTCATGCAGTTTTAAACGAATATATAAACCGACAATCACCAATGCAGCACTTGCAAGAAATGGAATACGCCAGCCCCATTGCATAAAGTCTGCTTCAGACATTAATGCGCCAAGACCAAGAAAAGAACCTGTTGCAAGAATAAAACCAATCGGCGCACCTAGCTGTGGGAACATCCCATACCAAGCACGTTTGCCTTCAGGCGCATTTTCAGTAGCAAGTAATACAGCACCTGACCATTCACCACCCAGACCTAAACCTTGACCTAAACGGCAGAGAGCAAGTAACAGTGGAGCAGCAATACCAATTTGAGCATAAGTTGGAAGCAGACCAATACACACTGTTGAAATACCCATAGTCAACAAGGCTGCGACCAGTGTTGCTTTACGACCAATACGATCACCTAAGTGACCAAACACAGCAGCACCAATTGGACGTGCAATAAATGCAATGGCAAATGTCGCGAGTGATTGAATGGTTGCCGTCATCGGATCTGTACTTGCTGGAAAGAACAAGTGTGGAAAAATCAGGACTGCGGCAGTGGCATAGATATAAAAATCGAAGAACTCGATTGTTGTGCCGACAAGACTTGCGAAAAGAACGCGAGTTTTTGAATTTGTTTGAATTTCAGGAGTAGCAATAGTTGATGACGCCATGGTGAACCTTACACTTTTAAAAGTAAAACGAGTCTTTAAAGCGTAATCTTTTTAAAAAAGGCGTAATTTCTTAAAAAAACAACGAGATCAACTCAAATCCACTCCATCAGGGTCACTGAATTTTGAGTGTCTATGAATTAAATGACGTAAAGATAGATTGCAAGGAAATGTGATCCTGCACCGATCAGAACAAATATATGCCAAATAGCATGTGTGTATCTTACGCTTTTTAAGGCATAAAACAATGCGCCTATTGTATATGCTAAACCGCCAATGACCAATAATTTTAATGTTTCTGGTCGCAAAAACTGTTGCATATCATCCATAACAAGCACAGCAAGCCATCCCATAATTAAATAGGCAGCCAAGGAAATCTTTTCAAAACGATTGATGAATATTAACTTGAATAGTGTTCCAATAGCAGCAATCACCCAAAGTGCAATCAGTAAGTAATGAGCTTTAGCTGTTGGAATTGCAATCGCCAAAAATGGTGTATATGTTCCGGCGATTAAATAATAAATCGCCGTATGGTCAAGTTTTTTATACCAGTGTCGCTTTTTTTCATCGACAGCAAAGTGGTAAATTGCTGAACTTGAGAATAATAGAACCATACTCAATCCATAAACAACCAACCCAAAAAATTGCCATCCGTGTAGATCATGTCCCTTAATCAGCATAAATACAGTCGCAATTGCAGCCAAAATGGCACCAAATGCATGACTCAAAGCATTGATGCGTTCTTCGTGTGCGGCATAAGTATGAATCATTTGATCATTCGACATTAGATTTTATGACCTTAAAAATACACTTGTATAGTAATGCAGTTTTACCTTTAAAGTAAGACGTTTTAAAATAGGTAACTTAATTAATACGAGTTTTGATCATGTCTGATGTCGCGAGTTTATCTGTGCAAGAACAACAGTTTTTTGATAGCGTACAGCAAGCTATTGATAATCAAAATTTAGATCGTTTAATTTTAAGTCAGTATAAAGGTGAATTGACTGATTTGGAGAAAATGACCTTTCGAGTCATCCAATTACAACAAGAGTCTGTTTTGAGTTGTTTATATCGTTATAAAACCAATGATATTACAAAAAACTATCCTTTATCCGATGCTTTAAGCACGATTCAGCAGTTGGCAGAACAGTGTAAACAAGCCAATTTATTTACCGATGAAGCAGAGATACAGTTTAAAAAGAATAAAAAGAAAGCCTTACTCACAGTAAGCAAAAACAAAGCGGGCAAATCCCCTAAAACCGAACAGCAAGCACACGACCGTAGTAAACAGCGTTTTGTCGATCAACAGAGTTACTTCCTAAAACCGCTTGGAATTACCGATGCCAATGCACAAGTGATTCCAAGCATGGCACGTAAATGGAAGCAGATTAATAAATTTATTGAAATTTTCTCAGGGGCATTGACCCAGATACTGCCACAAGAACTACCCGACCAGACACAATCTCAAGAACAGCCATTAAAGGTGGTAGATTTTGGTTCAGGCAAGGGGTATTTGACCTTTGCTCTGTATGATTATTTGGCTAAACATCATCAAACTGCTGATGTGACGGGGGTAGAG
The DNA here is from genome assembly GCF_000335555.1 of Acinetobacter sp. WC-743. Taxonomy (NCBI): domain Bacteria; kingdom Pseudomonadati; phylum Pseudomonadota; class Gammaproteobacteria; order Moraxellales; family Moraxellaceae; genus Acinetobacter; species Acinetobacter sp. WC-743. The sequence continues at coordinate 3,395 of NZ_AMFQ01000110.1, forward strand.
CTGAATGATAAAATGGTGAAGTTCTGCCAAGATGTGGCAAAAGCCTCAGGTTTTGAGCAATTGGACTTTTTCCAAGGGGACGTAAGAACCTATCATCCTTCACATTTGGATGTGATGATTGCCCTACATGCCTGTGATGTTGCAACGGATTTTGCGATTCATACGGGGATTCGTTTAAATGCACAAATGATCATGTGCGCGCCATGCTGCCATAAAGAATTACGACCACAGTTGAAAAGCCCACAAGTTTTACAACCGATGTTGCAGTTTGGTATTCACGCTGGACAACAGGCAGAGATGTTAACAGATACGATTCGTGCTTTATTACTCAAAGCCTATGGCTATGAAACCAAAGTTTTTGAGTTTGTTGCTTTGGAACATACCAGTAAAAATAAAATGATTTTGGCAACGAAACGTAAAGATTTTGTTGAACCAGACCCTGCCGTTCTGGCACAGATTCAAGCCTTGAAAACTATGTATGGCATTCACAAGCAATCCTTGGAATTGTTGCTGAATAATCAATGGGATCAACAAGATATTGGAGAAAAGTGCTGATTAGAGCATAGCTGAGAAGTGGATTGATTTTGTACAGATTGAAACACCTGATACTTTGTATGGGCTAGGCGTAAGTTTATACGCTTAACCCATAGTGACCTGATATTTAGGTACAAGGAAATACCAAGATCAGGTCAAAGTTTACATGCTATTCTTGGTTGGTTTTATTGAGTTCAGCTTCTGTTTCACCTGCTGTTTTTTGAGCAACAGTATCAGGGAAATATTGTGGATTATCCATTTCTGGAATCAATTGTCCGTCTATCTTATGAATCAAGATACTGGTTGCGAATACTTCACGTGGTGCTTTATTGATGAGATCAGTTAAAAAGTCTGTACCTTTCGCAACGGATTTTGCTTCACTGTCTTTACTGTCTCGTACAGGCATTTGAATATTATCAAAATTAATGACCGGAACTTTACAGCTTAATGGAACTTGAAAATTGTCATTATTTTCAATGATCTTGCCGCTTTGTTGACAGCTTTTATATGCAGAGCCTTGCGCTTTTAAGTGACGTTCAAATGCAGGCGCAACAATTTTAAAGTCATCAGCATTGAACTGTTCTTTAAGAATCTCCTTCATTTGTTGAGATGCCGTTAATTGCTTTTCAGCACTTTCATCACTGTTCTTTTTTGCTTCAGCTTCTGAAATACCTGCCATTGCCGCAGCCATTTTTATATTGAGTTGGTCTTGGTGATCTTCTTGAGAAAATAATCCGATCATACTTTGTGTGATCACTTTGACACGATCTAGTTCGGATGCTTTAGCGTAAATACTTTGAGTGGAGAGTAAAATTGCGCTATAAAGAAATACTTTAAATTTTTGATTTAGAAACATAATTATTCTACAGGTTTGGTTAGGGGCTGTGGACATTTCATAAATGGCTTGCGTTGTAGGTTAAAATTGAGCAGGCAAGGCATGAAATGAAGAGAATAGCGAGACTATTTTTAAGTTTCATAACGTAGCCTGAGATAATTTTAGCCACAACCCTTCGGGACTAGCGTGTTTTTTGTCGCTTTGTCGTTACGAACTACTCATTTAGAATGACTAAATTTCGTATTTCGCGCCTAGAATCGCCTAAAAAACACACCTAGTCGCAAACATGGACGAATTGTCCACAGACCCTAAGTAAGTGATAATGAATGCATTGTCAGCATACAGTAGCATAATTTGAAACAATCAATGATCAATTTATTGGGTATTAGGATTTAACAAATGAGTCGATTTGAAATTCAATCAGGACCTTGGAGCCAACTTCAACACGATGCACAATTGATTCGTAGAAAGGTTTTTATTGAAGAACAAAATATCAGTGAAGCGGAAGAATGGGATGATCAAGATGCTGTTTCATTGCATTTTGTCATGTATGAGCAGAATCAACCCATTGCAACTGCGCGGTTATTACAAAATGACAGTATTGGGCGTGTTGCGGTATTAAAAACATACCGTGGTGCAGGGATCGGTAAGCTGCTTATGCAATATATTATTGATGTTGCAAAACAGGAAAGTAGAACTGTACTTAAACTATCTGCGCAAGTCTATGCGACAAAATTTTATGAGAACTTGGGTTTTCAATTACAAGGTGAAACATATCTGGATTGTGGAATCCCACATATCGATATGTACCAAAATTTAAAAAATAGTTGAAATCAAGCAAGAGAATATCATCATCAATGCTCAGTATAAAAACCCCGTTAATACAGTCACTCGTTTTAAGTCAACTCAATCAATGTCAGGTATGGCTGAAAATGGAGGCTTTACAACCTACTGCTTCTTTTAAACAGCGAAGTATTAGTTATGCATGTCAAAAATATTTTGAGCAAGGCGCTCAGCGATTTGTCAGTTCTTCAGGGGGAAATGCTGGTCTAGCGGTTGCTTATACAGGACGACAACTCGGTGTTCCTGTAACAGTCGTTGTTCCTGAGACTACAGCACAACGCGCTCGAGAGTTAATTGCTCAACAAGGCGCTGAAGTGATTGTACATGGTGCTTCATGGGGTGAAGCGAATGCATTAGCACAGTCTTTATTAACACAAAATGATGTTTTTATTCACCCTTTTGATGACCCACTGTTATGGGAAGGTATAATCCCAATGATTGATGAAGTGATTGCTGAGGGAGTTATACCTGATGCCGTCGTTTTATCAGTTGGTGGTGGAAGCCTACTTTCCGGTGTGGTTGCTGGTTTAAATAAACATGAGCTAGGGCATGTTCCAGTCTATGCCGTTGAAACACAGGGCACAGCATCTTTAAATGCATCAATGATGGCTAAGCAGCATATTGAGTTGGATTGTGTAAGCGGTATAGCGACCACTTTGGCTGCAAAAAAAGTCTGTCAAAATGCATTTGAACTGAGTCAACAATTTGATGTACACAGTCGAATTGTTTCAGATCAAGAGGCTGTCAATGCATGTCTAAAGTTTGTTGATGATCATCGTCTTTTGGTTGAACCCGCATGTGGCGCAACACTATCTGTACTTTATGATCAAAAAATTCAGTTTAAATTATCTGATCAGGTTTTGGTTATAGTCTGTGGTGGAGCAGGTATCACCTTAGAGACATTACAAGGATTTAATGGATAAACTGATTGAATCAGGCATAAACCTTAGATATTTTTTGAATGGAATATTTTGATTATTGAGTAGACGATAAAATGATACAAGCTGTATTATTTGATTTAGATCAAACACTTTTAGATCGAACTTCCTCACTTGTGCAATTTTTAAATTGGCAACTCAATACATTAACCCTTGTTCCACTGTCACAACAGCAAAACTTTATTCAACGTTTTATTGCTCTCGATGCGAATGGTGCTGTGTGGAAAGACAAAGTTTATGCACAACTCATTCAAGAGTTTCAGATTTCCAAATATACAACACAAGATTTGCTTGCGAGTTATATTCAAGATTTCAACAAGTTTTGTGTGGCTTTTCAAAGTGTTGATTCGGTACTTGATCAATTGGTTAAGGCTAATTTTTCGCTTGGGCTTATTTCCAATGGTCGGAGCCCATTTCAAGAGCGTAATTTTCAGGCATTAGGATTAGAGAAGCTTTTCTCTAGCATTATCGTTTCAGAAGCCGTTGGGTTAAGAAAGCCTGATCCCAAAATTTTCCTGTTGGCGTGTCACCAACTTGAACTTTTGCCTGAGCAATGTATTTTCGTGGGTGATAATGAAGTTGTTGATATTGTGGGGGCAAAATCTGTCGGTATGCAGACCATTTTATTTGACCCAGAACAAAAAGTAATATCGACACAAGCAGATCATCGTGTAAAGTCTTTTCAAGACATACTTAGTATTTTAAAAATAAAATGAACAGATTATATAAGCATGGCATAGTACGACTTCAGGTTTTATTTTTATTTGGAGTCGTATCTCAATTCAGTGTATTTACACATGCCGAAACACAGCAATCAGCACCATTACCTTATGAGGTACAGGTGGAAACAAAGCCAAAAATTTATGACCCAGCGACACAGTCGCGGATTCGAGTCTATCGAAAGGGTGCGACAAAAACTTTAATTCAACATTCATTTGATTGTGCAGGGAGAAAAGCTGGGATACGGGATTACTTAAGTGGAAATGGTGCATTATCTGCGCTCAAAGCGTATGCAAGAATCACCTTTAATATCGAAGAAGGGATGCCACGTAGTGCAATGCAGAAAGAAGCTGAAAGCAATGCGATGCGAACCTACCAACTGATTTCCTATAAAGAGTTTATTTTAAATGCAGATCAACCTGTGAATTTATATGGTTTTGTATTTGGAGCGACTGATTCATCTCGGACAAAAGCACAAGTGATTGATCAATGTGTGGATGCCGTTGCTTCTTTTAGACCTCAGGCTGGGCATGATTACGAAATTTTAGGTCAATATCAAAATAATCAATGCCAATTTCAAGTATTTGATCTCAAAACCAATGCTCAAATCTCAGTTTCTGACAAACTTTATACTTGCCCTGAAAAGTCATGGAAGTTTTGGAAAAAGGACCATTAGATGAAGTGTTTGATTCATATTTTGGGGTTGATGTTGACTGTGACTGTTCCTAATTTTACTTGGGCATCTTATGTCAACCACTGCTTATTGAGTGCTAAAGTCTTAGATGTTAAAGCCCTAACAATAGCTAACATTAACAATCAGCACCAAGATAAGCTTGTTAAAAGTCAATTGTTTATCAACATAAAAGTGCTTAAAGCAGAAAAGCATGGAAGAGCTGATAGTGGATGTCAAACATTCGTCAATCAAACCATGAAAATAAAAATTGAACATCCACTTCCAGTGACTTTAAGAAAAGGTCAAATCATTGAGATAGAAAGTATCACCAAAGATGCATTTCTTCGTGAAGGGTATGACACAACATACTTGTTGAAGACAAACTAAACTAAAAAGACTTTATGCTTGTTTGGAAAATTTTTCCCAATCTTCGATGGCTTTGCGACCACAATCCAAGCCAACTTCATAGGTATATTGCAATTTTCGTTTATCCTTGCATAAACGACCAGCTAACATTTTATCGTCAGGTGGACAAACTTCTAAAATACCTTGCTGATTATTTTGACGCATAAAGTCGACAGTTGCGTTGTAACGTTGGCAACGTTGCTTAAGACTATCTGAAAATCCAGCATATTGATTCATTAAATATTTGGCAAAAAATTGGTCTGCTTTGCTACTGGCTTTGAAATAACTTTGGGTTCGAGTACGTATAACCAATAGGTTCTTAATATTACTTTGCTGAGCTGCCCATTGCACTGGAAGAGCATCTGCGACACCACCATCAAAATAAGGCTCACCAAAAATATCAACAGCTTTCCTTGTAAGATAGGGAATAGAGCTTGAAGCACGTAATCCGTCAATAATATTGTCTTTCCCTGCGCGTAAATATTCGGCATGACCAGATCGAGCATGGGTTAAGACCATGTAAAAATCAGGATTTTGTGCAAATAGCGTGTTTTGATCTAAAGGGTTTTCCTTTTCAACAGTATCCCACATCCACTGCATATCTAATAAATCACCGCCTTTAAAAAAACGACCATAGCGGATAAATTCAGGACGCAGTGAATGGTCGAGGTATAGTTCAATATTGCGACCGTGTTGCTTGGCAAGATAATTAGCAAGATTGGTTGAACCTGATGAAACACCCACAAATAGATCAAATGGATTGAAGTTTTGTTGCAGAAAAGCATCGAGTACGCCACAGGTAAAAGCGCCACGCATACCTCCCCCTTCTACAACAAGGGCATTACGTAAATTAGTCATCATTGATTACTTAACGAGAAGATTCTGTATGGCTATCATTATGAGGCATATTTTTCATTTGTTGATCAGACATTTGCTTATCATGGTTTGAGTGTTCAGATTCTGTGTGTGCTGTTGTATGAGAGCTTACTTTGTTTTGTTGACTCGGCATGTAATCAGGTTCATTACTTACAGCCATATAAAAAAACAATAGGAAAAGACAACTAAAAATCGTAGCAAAAATAACAGCTTTCGATTTCCATAACGGTTTTTTGGGAGTTTTTATATCGTTCATAGGAAAATGCCTAATAGAATGAACTATAGCAATTATTTTATCTCAAAAATTCTATTGATAGTGTAGCTTGAAGAAGAAAGACATAAAATAAATATGACTTTCTAGTTAGAGAAGAATTAACAATGATTAGCGCTAAGCATTAGCCTATGGTAGCTCAACTTTTCATCCTTCAAATCATATAAATTCCTATCATTTTTTTTAACTTATTTCTCAATGTTTATAACATCACCATTCAAATTAAAGCTTAAAATATCAAAATAATAATGAGATTTAGTTTCTTTATTTTTATTTAACTTTTCAACAAATAATAAAAAAATGTATTTGAATTTAAGGACTTTAGTGTATGAAATTGTTTCTTTGAATAGAAAAAAAATGATTTTGATTTATAATAAGCTCAACTAAAAATGAATAAATTATTAAAATGAATAGCTTAGTAAATAGTATTTATAAAGTATTGGATCAATTAGGATTAACCGCTCAAAAAAGAGCTTTGCATATTCAGTTTAGCAATCCTGATTTGACCGCCCAAGTGTTCTTGCAACGTATTGATGGACAACATGCCATCAATCAAGGCGTGTCTGCGGAACTGATCTGTCTTGCAACATCTGCAAATATTCCACTCAAACAGTTTATCGGTTGCCAAGCTGCAATCGACCAAGTCACCGACCGAGGACAACTGTTCCGTACCACAGGCATCATTACCGAAGCTGCACAGGGACAAAGTGATGGTGCACTGACGGTCTATAAGCTCAAACTTGAGGATGCGACGTCACTGTGGCATAAACGCCGTAATAGCAGAGTGTTTATGAATAAGTCAGTGATACAAGTCATTGAAATATTGCATAAAGAATGGCAGCAAAGAAGTCCGCTGTTTGCTGCTAGTTTGAGTTTAGATAAAACTGGGCTGACCAAAGACTACGATGTTCGTCCATTGATTATACAGATGAACGAAAGCGACCACGATCTACTTACTCGTTTGATGAGAAGTGAAAATTTAAGCTGGTTGATTGATGAAGCCGAACTGAACGTTGCTAACATTTCAGCACCGATCCAAGCCCAAAAACTACGTTTAATTGATGACAACAGCCAATACACTGCGTTAGAACGCAGAAGCATCCGCTTTCAC
>NZ_AMFQ01000111.1:0-218 GCF_000335555.1 Acinetobacter sp. WC-743
AACTTTGGACCGATTATGGCGATGGCGGCGGATGTCACCATTGCACAGGTTTCTGAAATCGCAGAACTCGGTCAACTTGATCCTGAACATATCATTACACCCGGGATTTTTGTACAGCATGTGGTTGCTGTCAATGCGGGACAGGGAGAAGCAGCATGAGCTATCAAAAACTAAGCCGTGACCAAATTGCAGAACGTGTTGCACAAGACATTCCCGAT
>NZ_AMFQ01000112.1:0-6758 GCF_000335555.1 Acinetobacter sp. WC-743
CTGATGTGTGCTGAGAAAACAGGAGGTTTTAACTTGGTAAACTATAGACACTCATCAGGAGTTTACCATGAGCAAGAAACAGAAGACTTACACCGCAGAATTTAAAGTTGAAGCAATAAAATTGATTGAAGCCAATCAAGGCAATGTATCGGAAACAGCCAGACAACTTGGCATTTCAATGCAAACTCTTTCAAATTGGAATAATAAAGCAAAGACTGGCACCTTAGCAGGCACTAAACAATATTCACCTGATCTAAATGCCTTACTCGAAGAAAATAAAAAGCTCAAACAACAGCTCAAAACAGCTGAAATGGAACGTGAATTTCTAAAAAAGGCAGCAGCGTACTTTGCGAAAGAAAGTCAGTAAGGTACGCCTATATGAAACAGCAAAGATATTTATTCCCGATTAGCTTTATGGCTAGATTACTTCACGTTTCAGTGTCACGATTTTATGATTGGCTAAAACGAGGCATGAATAAAAGATTGGTTCAGCGAAATCAACAGACAATTTTGGTCAAAATAGCTCATGAGGAAACTAAACAAAGCTATGGCTATATTCGATTAACTAAGCATTTACAAGCGCAAGGTATCAAAATCAGTACGTATGCTGTACGTCAAATAAAAAAGCTCAACCAGCTGTATTGTAAGCGTCATAAGCGTTTCAAAAGAACTACGAAGAGTGATCATAATCGAGCGATCTACGCAAATTTACTAGAGCAACAGTTTTCAATGACTAAGCCCAATCTTGCATGGTCAAGCGATATTACATACATTTGGACTGCTGAAGGTTGGTTATACTTGGCAGCAGTAAAAGACCTGTACACGAAACAAGTGGTTGGCTATAGCTTAAATGAGCGTATGACCGCACAACTTGTTTGCAATGCACTGACTATGGCGATTCGTAATCAAAAACCAACGAAAGGCTTAATTATTCATTCGGACAGAGGCAGCCAATATTGCAGCCATGAATATCGAAAGATACTGGAAAAATGTGATTTTCAAGGTTCAATGAGCAAACGTGGGGACTGTTACGATAATGCACCGATTGAAAGTTTCTGGGGCATACTCAAGAATGAATTAGTGCATCATTGCAACTATAAAACCAGAGATGAAGCTAAAGCAGATATTACAGAATACATTGTGTTATTTTATAATCAGCGAAGAATTCAAAAGAGTTTGGATTTTAAAACGCCAAATCAAATAGCAGAGAACTTTTATCGGTTAGCTGCCTAGCATATCCCAAGTGAAAGTCTCCTGCTAATTCAGCACATATCAGACCATAACTAATTTAATCACATAGATTTCTTTATTCTTAGCGACTAAAAGCATACCCACATTTTGTATTTTTCCAGACTTTTTTGCTTGTACCAGAATATATTCATTTTGGCTCAATGTGCCTCCTGAACAAATAATATTAATGGCTTTTTTCTTTTTATAAGAAAAACGTCTTTGTGTTGCTAACTGTTCTGCAATTCGACCAGAGTTGATAAAATTTGCCAGTGGTTCTTCAACCATTTGAGCTTGTTGATTTCTTCCAAAGGTTGAAATTTTTAGACATGGATTTGAAGATTTAAAAATTAGGATAGTGCCATCATCGGTTAAAGGACTTTTATCATCATCTGGACTTTGATGAATCTCTAAATCAAGATTGGCGCCTTGACTATTGATTTGATCGCTGCCTAATGTTCCAGGACAGTTTGTTGCAAAAATGGATAGCCAAGCGGGTAGATAAAGACCTTTATTAATAAATACGCCCCTACCACTATCAAATTGATGGTTAAGCATACGTCGTACAACATTATCATAATCTTTAATTACGGTATCTTTTTTATTTTCATCAGTATCGATAATTGTTAATGGATATATGTATTCATCACGAATCCAATCAAAACCAAATTCACCATTATAATCTGCTGCAACAGGCTCCCCAATTTTATAAGGACGTCTAAAGTGTACAAAGAAATTTCTTAAGCACGTTTGGCATACACTACCTTTTTCTGGACTTGATTCGATGCGCATCATTTTTATTATGACTCCGATGATGTAAGGCTTTTTATATATTCATGTTAAACAAGATAGTAATTTAAAAAAAATTAAGTGAATAAGGTGTAAAAATTGTTTGTCATTTTGTTTTTAAGACAAACTTTAATGACCGCATTGATTCATATTTTATTCTGATATTCTCAATGGCATGGGCATTTGATTTTCTTCCTGTGTTTTATTCTATTATGGATGTTCTCATACATCCATTGAACTTTAAGCTATGTGATAAAAGGTGAGAGAATGTTCATTGAACATCTAACATAGGATGATAGGCGCTTGAGAATAACGATCTATAAAAAGAACAGAATTAACTTAATTTACCAAAACCTTATTATACTAAGATATTGAAAATACATAGCAATCTAAGCTTATGCGCGCTTTTCCTATCCAATACAGACTGAGTGGATTTTATTTTTGGTATTATTCAATCGTCGGAACTTTTTTACCGTATTGGAGTTTATATCTTCAAGATCAAGGATTTAACTATAAAGAGATAGGCTTATTATCTTCAATTGCAATATTAACACGAATATTTGCGCCTTTTATCTGGGGATTTATTGCAGATAAAACAGGGAAGCGAATGCTTCTAGTCCGCATTGCAACATGGATGGAAGCGACAATTTGGTTTCTGATTTTTATTATTCCCAATAATATGCAATCAATTGCGTTGCTTATGCTGATCTTTAGCTTTTTTCAAAATGCAATTCTGGCACAATTCGAAGGAGTGACTTTATTTTGGCTTGGAAATAAACATACAGCAGAATATGGGAAAATAAGGAAGTGGGGGTCTATTGGATTTATTGTAGGTGTATTTAGTATAGGGGCAATACTTGACGTTATTGATGTTAAATATTTACCTATCATGCTGTTATGTATCGCATTTAGTGCTTTTATTTGGTCATTTTCAATTAAAGAACCGAGTTCTGCTCCAAGTGCCCAAAAAATACTAGAACCTTTATTGCCGATCATTAAAAGACCTGTTGTGCTCGCATTCTTTACAATTGAATTTATTATGCTTTTTGCACAAGCACCATTTTACAGCTTTTATAGTAATTACTTAAAACTCGCTGGATTTAATACCACACAAATTGGCTTTTTGTGGGCTGTTGGCGTCATTGCTGAAATTATGATGTTTAATTACGCCAATTTTTTTCTTAGCCGCTTTTCATGGCGAAGTTTAGTGGCTTTATGTTTGGTCATGACCAGTATTCGTTTTATATTAGCTGGTCTATTTTCCGAAAGTTTCTTGCTTCAATTCATTTCGCAGAGCTTTCATGCCTTCAGCTTTGGGTTATTTCATATCATTGCAATGCGAGTCATTCTACAAAACTTTGCTGCACAGCAACAAGGCAGAGGGCAAGCTTTATATAGCACAATGTGGGGACTTGGTGTTGCTTCAGGAAGTATTCTGGCTGGGCATTATTGGGAACAATTAACAGGAGCATATATTTTTATTATTGCAGGGCTGTCAGCCTTGTTTGGATTATTGTTGATTCAATTCTTACCTAAAACTTTGCAAGCGACATCAAAGTGAATGAATCTCTTTTATAATAAAGAGAACCATTCACTTAAAATGTTAGCCAAGTAAATGTACAATAATGTTAGCCATAAAAGGTCCAACCAATACCATAAAAATACCTGCTAAAACCATAGTTAAACTTGCGATAACACCTTCATCTTTGTGACGCATATATGCTTTACTGGCACCAAATCCATGCGCTGCATTGCCTAAAGAAGCGCCTTGAGCGAAACTTGATTTAAGCTTTAAGCAACCTAAAACCAAATCTCCAATCAGCATACCTGTAACCCCAGTGATCATGGTAAATAAAATCACCAGTTCAACTGAACCTCCGATATGAGTACTCAGTTCCATGGCAAATGGTGTGGAAATTGACCGCGCCATTAAACTATAGGTGGTCGTTTGATCGAAGTTAAATAACTTGGCTAGATAAAAAGCACTGATCATTCCTGCAAGCATTCCTATGACAACACCCATCGAAATCGAAATAAGATGTGCCTTGATAATCTGGCGATATTCAAAAATTGGAATCGCAAAAGCCACAGTTGCAGGTCCAAGCATCCAGATAATCCATTGACTATCCAGCATATAGGCATCATAAGAAATATGAGTAGTCAGTAAAATCGTAATTAAAACAATGGGAACAAGTATTGCGGGTGATAAAACAAGATATGGAAACTTTTGATAAAGTCTTTTAACCAATATATAAGCAACCAATGTTAGTACAACACAAAAAATTGAAATAATGGACATTATTTATCTCCATGAACCAGTTGTGTTGTTTTAACTGTGGCTCGCTGGCTTAGTTTTTTCTCTAACTTAAAGCCAAGATGAACACTATATGCAGTGAAGATCATCACGCAAATTGTGCCTAATACAACGACGACAATAAGTTGCCATCCTTCAGTCATAAATAAGTCTTTGTATCGCATCAAACCGATAAAACATGGGATAAAAAATAGGACCAATTCACCTAATATAAAATCTGAACCTGATTTGATCCAATTCAATTTAAATATACCTGTCATTAATCCAAATAAAACCATAAACAAACCAATAACAGCCGCAGAGATTGGCAAATTAAATTGTTTTTGAATTATTGAACCCATCCACCAAATCAAGATTAAAAGCCCAATTTGTAAGATGACTTTGTAAATTGATGAGAATGAATGGTGTTGAGTATGTGTAGACATTTACAGGCAGATATTTTCAAGAGATGTGTTATTTTAGTTGCAAATATTGCAGCATATTATGAATAATTAAACCATAATTATGCGTATTTGGAATAATTAATGGATATCAAAAACCTTAAAATTTTTGTGGAAATCGTTCATTGTGAAAGCTTTACGCTTGCTGCTGACCGACTGTTTATGACTCAACCAACAATTAGTAAATCAATCAAACATTTAGAAGAAGAACTTGGAACGGCATTATTTAAAAAGGGAGAGGCTGGAAGAAAAAGGGAAGTCGTACTCACCTATATTGGAGAATTAATCTATCAACATGCTTTAAATATTTTAAATGAACAAAAAATGATCTTTAATAATATTGATCAGGTTCAAGATTTAAAAAAAGGTAAATTAACCATAGGCTTGCCACCATTAGGTTCAGTTTTACTCAGTCCATTGATTGCCTTGTTTCATCAAAATTATCCAGATATTCAACTGAAATTTCTTGAGGTTGGAGCTAATGCAATTGAAGAAGCAATTGCAGCAAAAAGCATTGATGTAGGCATTTTATTGGGAAATTTAAGACCAAGTTTTGCTGCAATTCCTGTGATAGATTCGCCAATGTGTCTTTTGGCTAAGAAAAGTTCACATTGGAATCAAAAAAATACTGTGAATCTAAATGAACTTAAAGAAGAAAAATTTTTACTTTATGCTGATTCATTTACTTTAAACAAAATGATTATTCAGGCTGCGAACTCCGTAGGTTTTGAACCCAAAGTTGTTTGTAAAAGCAGTCAATGGGACTTTATTACCAAGATGGTAGAATTCAATATGGGGATTGCAATTTTACCTAAAATTTACTGTGATCAGTTGGATCCGCAAAAGTTTTGCTCAGCCATACTCAATGAACCTAAATTACATTGGACACTGAGTATGGCTTGGAATATTACTGTAGCGATGAGTCCTGCAACCAAAGCATGGTTGAATATCGTTGAAATGAACCGGGAGAAAATTCATTTTTAATGGGGCATATTTTACGTTAGATTATACGACGTATTGATTTTCATTGGTTCAAACAAATTTTAGGTGTGGTATGGAATTTACATTAAAAGAATTAAATCAAATTTATTTATTTTTACTTAATCGTCCTGAAGATTCGGCTGTTAAGTTGATGAAGAAGATCGAGTCTAAATATAAGTTTTGTTGGATCTGTCAGGAGTTGGTGTTGCCTGAAAAATTTGAAGCTCATGAACAAGCGCATTTAAAGTATTTTAGAAAATAAGTAAAAAATAATATATCAAAACTTTAATTATACCAATTTCGCATAATGTATATTATGTTAAATAAGATATCCAAGACTGTGGCTACACAACGCTATTGTTGCCACAGATCGTCAACGTGAATCCTAATAATTTTAATTCACGTTGACGACTATCCTAAGTAACATAATATTCGTTATGCAAAATCCTGCGCTATCTCAATCTATCTATGTGATGATCTAACTTTATAAATAATAATTTGAGTTGATCTATTTCTTCATAATTATCAACATCCAACTGCTGTATTTCCCCCAGGTATTTTTCTAGACAATCACGCATAAAAACATAATCTGATTTATGTAATACCCCAATGTTTCGATTGTAAAATGTGGTCTTCCATACATGCTTATTCATTTACATTTTAGAAAATTCAAAGAATTCAACATTTGAACCATCATTAACTTGAAACATATCATTACTTAATCTAGTACATTCATAAGACTTATCAAATTCAATTGGAACTTGTATAAGTTTTTTGTGCTGAACAACAACAATACAATTTTCAGTATTCTTAATACTTGTATAAAACCACTTTCGATCAAGACCACAATCATCAGACTCGATAATAGTAAAATCAGGATATTCAGTTTTTAAATGTTTCGCAAAAATTGACTTTCCTGAAGCTGGACGACCTGTAACTAAAATTTTCATAAATAACCCCTTTTTAGATCATATTTTGCGCATCGTTACCCGCATATTATTGTCGCC